>NZ_JADYVV010000006.1:0-172445 GCF_020194035.1 Bradyrhizobium sp. BRP56 | reverse complement strand
AAGCTGTTTGCTCATTGGGCGAGGTTGAGTTCTGCTTCGGTACTTGTTGAGAGCCGTATGACGTGAGAGCGTCACGTACGGTTCGGAGAGCGGCTCCGGGTGCAACTCCCGGGGCCGACTCACCATGCGCGGCGGGGCATTGAGGCTGCTGGACTCGATCCGGACTGTGCCCCGTGACGTCGGCCGAAGATTGCAAGCGGCGACGGTGATCGCAGGAAAGCGGTGCAGTGGTTCGCCGAACTTGTCGAGCGAGAGAGGTTGGATATGAAACTGGATATTGGCTCTCTCATGCGTGGGGCTCGATCGGGTGAAGATGCCGAGCTGTGAAGGCGCCATGGTGAGCGGGCCGCGTCGGCGGAAGATGTAGTCGAGGCCCATGAGGGCGCGGCGGCCAAGCGAATGGTACGTTTCGTTCAACGTGCGAATGCCGCTGACCTTGTAGATCGCGCGCTGCTGAAGATGATCCTGCAGGTTTCGTCCGATACCCTGACCATCAAGCGCAATGTCGACGCCCAACGGGCGGAGCCAGTCCGCTGGCCCCACGCCGGAGCGATGCAGGATCTGCACGGAGCCGAGCGCGCCGGCACACAGGATGACTTCCCGCCTGGCAGCGACATCGACGGATTGACCGTCTCGGACCAGACGCAGGCCGGTCACGCGACGGTTTTCGATACGGAGCCTGTCTACGCAGACATTGGTCTCGAGGCGGAGGTTTGGTCGGCTCAAGGCTGGCTTCAGAAAGCCTCGCGCCGAAGACCACCGTCGGCCGCGCTTCTGGTTGACGTGGAAGTAGCCTGCGCCTTCGTTGTCACCGGTGTTGAAATCCAGGCTGCGCGAAATGCCCATGTCCTCGGCGGCCGTCGCCACGGCGTCGAGAACCCGCCACGACACGCGCGGCGGCTCGATCCGCCAGCCGCCTCCCGTGCCGTGGAGGTCGCTCGCGCCCATGAAGTGATCTTCGAGATTGCGAAATTCCGGCAGCACATCATCCCAGCCCCAGCCCTCCAAGCCGAGCTGACGCCATCCGTCGTAGTCCGCTGCCTGGCCGCGCATCGAGATCATCGCATTGATCGCGGACGAGCCGCCGATCACCTTGCCGCGGGGATAGGCCAGCGCGCGTCCATTCAATCCCGGCTCCGGGTCCGTCTTGAACATCCAGTCGGCGCGCGGATTTCCGATGGCAAACAGATAGCCGACCGGAATGTGAAACCAGATCCAGTTGTCCCTCCCGCCTGCTTCGAGCAGAAGGACGCGGTTGCGCGGGTCTTCGGACAGCCGGTTTGCGACGATGCAGCCTGCGGTGCCTGCACCGACAACCGCATAGTCAAAATCCCCGTCGATCCGCATCAGGCCTCTCTTCTCTCTCCGCGCAATGTTGCCGCTGGATGGCATGGGGGATTTGTGCTCTCAATGCCCGAAACGGCGACTTCTATTTGCAAAAATGCGAGAGCCCCGAATGGATTGGGATGATCTGCGAGTCTTCCTCCAGGTGACGCGGAGCGGCCGGATGTCCGAGGCCGCGAAACTGCTCGGCATCGACGACTCGACTGTCGGGCGCCGTGTCCTCCGCCTCGAACGGTCGGTCGGGATGCCGTTGGTCGAAAGGGCGGGGCGGCGGACGGCGGTGACCGAGCATGGCCGCCGGCTCGCGGACATCACGGAGGAACTGGAGTCGATCATCCTGCGCGACATCGCGGGGTTAGCCGACGCGCAATCAGTGGTGAATGGGCGCGTTCGGATTGGTGCGCCCGAAGGGCTGGGGGCCGGATATCTCGGCAGCAAGATCTTCCTGTTGTCCGCCGCGCATCCCGAGCTCGAAATCGAACTGGTCGCCTTGCCGCGGACCTATTCGTTGGCGGCACGCGAGGTCGACATCGCCATCACGCTTGACCGGCCGGTGGCGGGGCAGGTCGCGGCTCAAAAGCTGACCGACTACACGCTCGACCTCTATGGTTCGGATATCTACTTCCAGCGGATGGGCCGTCCGAGGTCACTGCAGGATCTCAGGAAGCACGTCTTCGTCGGGTACATCCCCGAGCTCCTTTTTACCCAGCAGCTCAACTTTCTTGACCTGGGTGACGGTGTGGAAGTCGTGCCGACGATCCGCACCAGCAGTGTGATCGCACAGGTCGACGCGGTGGTCAGCGGCGCGGCTATCGGCGTTCTGCCGCGTTATCTCGCTCGCGAGCGACCGGGGTTGAAGCTTCTGCTCGGAGACAAATTCCGGGCAACGCGCAGCTACTGGATGTCTGTCCACGATGATACCCGTCGACTTCGCCGCGTTCGCGTGGTGCTCGAGGCGGTTGCTGCCGCGGTTCGGTCCGACCGCAGGTCCTTCCTGCGATGAATTGGACGCCCGTCGTATTTCGTGCGGCGGCTCGCATTCGTCATGGCCGAAGTTTTTACGGTTGCTGCATTGCAACGAGTCCCGGCCTCTGACATACTTTGGATGCGGCTCGCATGGTCGAGATCGCCCTGAACGCGAACAGTGTGGTTCTCGACCTCTGCTAAGGGGGACGGGGACCATTTTTTTTGGGTGAACGCTGATGGATATGGAGACTTGGCGCGTCGGTGTCTTGTTTTCTGAGACCGGAGTGACCGGTGCGATCGAGCGCACGCAGCGGGCGGCTACGCTTCTTGCGATCGATGAAATCAATGCCGCCGGCGGAGTCTGCGGACGGCGCATCGAGCCGGTGGCTTACGATCCCGCGTCGACACCGTCCCGCTACCGCGAGCTGACGGTGAAGTTGCTCGACGAGGATCGGGTGCGCGTCATCTTCGGCGGGCACATGTCGAGTACCCGAAAGGCGATGCTGCCGATCGTCGAAGCGCGGAGCGCGTTGATGTTCTATCCGACGCTCTACGAGGGCTTCGAGTATTCGCGCCACTGCATCTATACCGGCGCAGCTCCCAATCAGAATTCGGTTCAGCTGGTGGATTATCTCACCAGGAACTACGGCGGTCGCGTATTTCTGGTGGGGTCGAATTACGTCTACCCTTACGAATCGAACCGGATCATCGCGGACCTGTTTGCGGGTGCCGGAGGTCATTCGGTCGAAGAAATGTATGTGCCGCTCAATCTGACCGCCGGCCACATCGCAAAGATCCTCGACAGGGTGCGCGCCACCAGACCCGACGTGATCTACTCCACCATCGTCGGCGCCGGCATCGTGCCGTTCTACACCGCCTTCAAGGAGGCCGGATTTGACGGCCGGCTGCTTCCGATCGCCAGTCAATCGACCAGCGAGGCCGACGTCGTTCTCATGCGGGCCGATGTTGCCGAAGGCCACGTCACGGCGGCGCCATTCTTTCAGTCCGTCGATACGCCGGCGGCCCGCGCGTTCGTTGCGGCCTATCACAAGCGGGTGGGGAACGATTGGCCGGTGACGGCGCCGGCGGAAGCGGCTTACTTCTCGGTTCACCTCTTCGCGGCGGCATTGGAGCGCAGTCGTAGCGATCATCTCGAAGAGCTGCTGCGGTCGCTCTGGGAAGTGGAGTATGACGCGCCGCAAGGACCGGTCCGGATCGACGGCAACACCAACCACACGCATCTATGGCCGCGCGTGGCACGCGTCGATGCCACCGGAAATTATCGCGTCGTTCACGACGCCGGCGTGAGGGTGGCACCCGACCCGTTCATGCTGGAAGTCCGCTTCCAGCACGAATCGGGGAGTGCATGGGCACTGTCCTACTGAGCGAGGCCGAACTCCATGTCTGTCGCTCTTCTCAAGGACCTTCGCGATCTCGATGTCGCCGTGATTCATCCATTCGATGCCGATGGCGAACGGCTTGTCGAGCATCTGCGCCGCATCGGGTGCATGGCGAACCTGTTGTGGCCGGTGCCGCCGTCGGTGCCGCAGGGATGCGATATCGTCTTTCTCTCGATGGAAGACGAGGCGCGCGAGGAAATCGGGCAATTGCTGAGGTCGATGCCGAATCCGCCGCCGACCATCCTCGCCATTGTGAGCTACGAGAATCCATCGATGCTGCAAATGGTGCTCGAGAGCGGGGCGTTGTCCGTGATCGAGCGACCGATCAAGCCGTTTGGCTTGCTCACCAATCTCGCCATTGCCCGCAATCTCTGGCTGCAGCGGCAACGCCTTTTGAAGGAGGCGCGCAAGTACAAGAGGAAGGTTCTCGGCGATCAGAAGATCGCGCGCGCGAAGGCGATTCTGATGGCGGCAAACAATTTGAACGAGCAGGATGCCTACGCGAAGTTGCGTCAGGAGGCGATGGCGCAGCGTCTTCCGATCGACGAGATCGCGAACGCGGTCATTAATTCCGAAACGCTCTTGCGTTAGATAAAAAACGATGCTTGTATCCGGCAACATCTGAAACAGATGTTCCTGGCGCATCCCCTCAATCCTTGAGGCCATGTTCTAGGTGTGTAGCGCGCAAGCCGCGTTACACTGCGGCGATGAAGCCCGCCCAGTCCTCTGACCGAGGATGGTGCGGGTTTTTTGTTTGCCTGCTGACAAGGCCGTCAGCCCATTCACCTCGAGATGATCGTCACGTCGACATGCTTGTTCGACCGATGGCGCTCGCCTTGATCCCGGCGGGTGCTGGCGGAAGTTCGCCGGCGCGGGACGAAGGGAGACGGATGTTTTTCCGCTTTCATCGACTTTTGGAAACAGGGGAAGTTCTATGAACGTAAGTCGCCGTCATCTTCTGAAAGCAGCCGCGCTCGGCTCGGCCAGTCTTGCCGCGCCGCAGATCGTGAGCCGTGCCTTTGCCGCCGAACCGATCAAGGTCGGCGCGCTCTATTCGCAAACAGGCAATCTGGCCGTGGCGGAGAAGCTTCTCGCCAACGGCGTCTCGATGGCCGTCGCCGAGATCAATGCCGCGGGCGGCGTGCTTGGTCGTCCCGTCGAGGTGGTCGTCGAGGACGGCGCGTCCGATCCGAAGACGTTCTCCGAAAAGGCCTCCAAGCTGATCGTCAAGGACAAGATCATGACGGTCTTTGGCTGCCACACTTCGGCGAGCCGCAAGGCTGTGCTGCCGATCTTCGAGAAGCGCGGTGCAATGCTGTTCTACCAGACCCATTACGAAGGCTTCGAGTGCTCGCGCAACGTGATCTATTCCGGCGCCGTGCCGAACCATCAGCTCGCGAACTACATCCCGTGGATCGTGAAGACCCTGGGCAAGAAGAAGTTCTTCATCGTCGGTTCGAACTACATCTACCCGCGCGAGATGGCCAAGGTCTCCAAGAAGCTGATCGAGGCCGCAGGCGCCCAATGGGTGGCCGACGAATATCTCGAGCTCGGCCATTCCGAGTGGGCGGTCATGGTGAAGAAGATCAAGGAGTCGGGCGCGGACGTGGTGCTGTCCAACGTCGTCGGCGACTCCATCATCGCATTCTATCGGGAATTCAAGAACCAGGGCATCTCGCAGGCCGAGATTCCGATTTGCGCGACGGTGACGTCGGAGATCGAGATCGCCGCCATGGGCGCGGATTACGCCGCTGGCAGCTATACCTCGTTCCCGTATTTCATGTCGCTCGACATGCCCGGCAACAAGAGCTTCATCGAGCGTTTCCGCAAGTTCGTCAACGATCCGAAGCAGGTCACCTACCATTCGCTGGAAGCCGCCTATTTCCAGGTGTTCCTGTGGAAGCAGGCGGTGGAGAAGACCAAGGATCTCAGCGCACAGGGGATCCGGACCGGCATCGCCGGCGAGAGCTACGAGGCGCCCGGCGGCACGGTGACGATCGACGCCGACAATCTGCATTGCTGGCTGACCCCGCGCATCGGGCAGTGGCAGGCGGACGGCCAGAGCAAGGTGGTCGATGCCTATCCGAATCCGATCAAGCCGCTTCCGTACTTCGCCTATGGCGAAACCGAATCGAATCTCTTCTGCACCTCGAAGGGGCTCGATACGTCGAAGCTCAAGATCTGAGCTCATCACTCAGCCCGTGAGGCGATCGCCGCCTCACGGACCCTCGCAGCGACAGGGCTGGATTGCGGTACGCCTCATGATCGACGTTCTTTTCATCGGCCTCAGCCTGGGCTCGATTCTACTGCTGGTCGCGCTCGGTCTTGCGATCACCTACGGCGCCATGGGCGTCATCAACATGGCTCATGGCGAGATCGTGATGGCGGGGGCCTACGTGGCCGTGCTCTCCGGGATCTGGTTGAAGACCAGCTTCTATGTGGCGTTACCGCTCGCATTTCTGGCCGCTGCAGCCCTTGGCTGGATCATCGAACGTCTGGTGGTGAGCCGCCTCTACGGACGGCTTCTCGATACGCTGCTCGCGACATGGGGAGTCTCCATGCTGATTCAGCAGGCGATCCGGCTCGAGTTCGGTTTGACGTTCCTAGGAATCCACATCGACGGACTGGGGACCGGTCTGCAGAACGTCGCAGTGCCTGCTGAACTTCAGGGGGCGGTCGACATCGCGGGCGTCGAACTCAATGCCTATCGCGGCTTCATCGTGCTCGTGACCGTGGTGCTCACGGCGCTGACCTGGTTCATCATGTATCGGACCTCGCTCGGGATGAAGGTCCGCGCGATCATCCGCAACCCGAAAATGGCGGCCGCGTGCGGCATCGACGTGAGGAAGGTCAATGCGCTGACCTTCGCTTACGGTTCGGGATTGGCCGGTGTCGCCGGTGTCATGATGTCCGGGTTCAAGGGGGTCTCGCCCGATCTCGGCTCCAGCATGGTCGTGGACGGCTTCATGGTCGTGGTCACCGGCGGGCTTGGAAGCCTCGTCGGCACGATCATGGCGTCCGGACTTCTGGGCGAGACCAATGCGCTCGTCGCCGTGGCGACCAACGACATCCTGGCGCGTGCCGTGGTGTTCGCGGCCGTAATTCTCGTCATCGTTCTGAAGCCCGAAGGGCTCTTCTCGTTCAAACGGCGCTGAGCTCCATGACTCTCGATCGCAAGCTGACACTTTGCGCCTACGCGCTGTTCATCGCCGCAATTTTCGCGGTGCCGCTGTTCGTTGACGAATTCGGACTGAACCGGATCGCCAAGTTCCTCGTCTATGGCATGCTCGGCATCGCGATCGCGCTGTCGTGGGGTTATGCCGGTATCCTCAATCTCGGGCAGGGGCTCTTCTTCGGGCTCGGCGCGTACATGCTGGCCATGTCGTTGAAGCTGGCGAGTCCGACCAGCCTGCAGCAGGGCGCGGACAAGCCGGTGCCGGACTTCATGCTCTGGAATGCCGAGCCCGGTGCGCCGACCGACCTGTGCTGCATCAACAAGGCATCATTTCTCTGGCTGCCGTTCCAGCACCAGAGCGTTGGTCTAGTCATGGGAATTGTGCTGCCGGTGATCGTGGCGGCATTGCTGGGCATCATTGTATTCCGCAAGCGGATCGAAGGGCCGTTTGTCTCGATCATTACGCTGGCCCTGGTGCTGCTCGTGCGTCTCGTGCTGGTGGATGCGCAGCCGGTCACGGGTGGCTTCAACGGGCTGACGGACCTCGCCTCGCTCGAGATCTTCGGCTTCGAGTTCGATCCTTACAGCAAGGGCACGTACTGGCTGGTCGCGAGCATCCTGACCGTGACCCTGGTGGCGACGCGCCTGATCGTGGAGACCCGGGCCGGTCTGGTGTTGCAGGCGGCGCGGGACGACCAGCGGCGCGTTCGCTACCTCGGTTTCGACGTCTCGCTCTACCAGACGTTCTTCTTCTGCGTGGCGTCGGCGATCGCCGGATTGGCGGGAATGCTCTACGTGATCGTCGCGCAGTTTGCCTCACCGACCTTCATGGATCTCGCCTTCTCCGTGACGATGGTGGTCTGGGCCGCCGTCGGCGGCCGCGCCTCGATCCTGGGGGCGTGCGTCGGAGCAATCCTGATCAACATGATGGAAGCCGGTATCAGCGAAACGGAGGCGCTGGTCGGAGCCTGGAAAGCGATCATTGGCCTGGTGTTCGTGCTGACCGTCCTGTTCCTGCCTCGGGGGCTCGGCGGGCTCCTGCATGACCTGATCGGACGGCTCGGCGCGGTCGCGCGCGGCAAGCCGCGTGTCGCTCATGTCCCGGCCTCCAGTGCGGCCGTCACCGAAGCGAAGGAGGCATGAGAATGTCGACGGTCGCGATCATGATCGATGGGCTCGGCGTAAACTTCGGTGGCTTCAAGGCGGTCGACAACGTTTCGCTGACGGTCGACGACGGGGAGCTTCGCGTTCTGCTCGGTGCGAACGGCGCCGGGAAAACCACGCTGATGGATCTGGTCAGCGGAAAAACACCGAGCACGGAAGGGCGCGTCTGGGTCTACGATACCGAGATCACAAACTGGCCTGAGCACCTGATCGCGCGTGCGGGTGTCGGCCGGAAATTTCAGATCCCGAGCGTCTTTCGCGACCTGACCGTGAAGCAGAATCTCCAGGTCGCGAGTTGCCGACGCACCGCCGTGATGGCGAACCTCGGTTTCGGCCATCCGGCGATCGCGCGCGAGAAGGTGGACCGCGCGATCGAGCTGATCGGGCTCCGTGACCAGATCAATACTGCCGCGGCCGATCTCAGCCATGGCCAGACGCAATGGCTCGAGCTCGGAATCCTGATGGTTCAGAACCCAAAAGTGATCCTGCTGGACGAGCCGACAGCCGGCATGACGCAAGCGGAAACGATGCGAACCGCGGAGATCATCAACGGCATGAAGGGGCAGCACACGATGCTCGTGGTCGAGCACGATATGGGCTTCGTGCGCGAGATTGCGCAGCGGATCACCGTTCTTCATCTCGGTCGCGTTCTGGCCGAGGGCGGGATTTCGGAGATCGAAGCGAACCCGAAGGTCCGCGCGGCCTATCTCGGATCAAAGGGGTTGTCGTGACGCTCCAGCTTTCCAATATCGACAGTTTCTACGGCCGTAGCCACGTTCTCCACGGCTTGTCGCTTACCATTCCGGCGGGACAGGTGACGAGCGTCGTGGGTCGGAACGGCACCGGCAAGACGACGCTTTTGAAGACAATCATGGCGCTGACGGATCACGCCGACGGGCGGATCGTCCTCAATGGCGAGGATCTGTCGGCCAGGCCGACGCATTTGAGGGCCGCCGCCGGGATCGCCTACGTGCCGCAGGGGCGCGAGATCATCGCGGACTTCACGATACGGGAAAACATCCTGATGGGCTGCTTTGCCCGCCGCGACGGCAAGCGTGTGGTGCCCGACTTCATTGGGGAGCTGTTTCCCTATCTCATCGAGAACCTCGACCGGCCGGGCGGCTTGCTTTCCGGCGGGCAGCAGCAACAGCTCGCGATCGCCCGCGCGCTCGCAGCCGACCCGAAGGTGTTGCTGCTCGACGAGCCGAACGAGGGGATCCAGCCGTCGATTGTCGAGGAGATCGAGCGCATCATCGTTCGCCTCAATCGCGAGATGGGGCTCACCGTCGTCCTCGTCGAGCAGAACATCGACTTCGTTCGCTTTGCGTCTCACAGCTTCGCGATGCTCGAGAAGGGGCAGATCGTGGCGTCTGGGCCGATCGCCACTCTCACCGACACGCTCGTTCACGAGCACATGGCCGTCTGACGGCATCCTCCGGAGTACATCAATGACGACACCCACGAGCTACCGCGCCGCAACGGTTCAGTTCGAGCCGACCATGTATGAGAAGGAGCGCAATATCGAGCGTCTGCTCAAGCTCTGCGCTGAGGCTGCGGCCGAGGGAGCGCGCCTGATCGTCACGCCCGAGATGGGGACGACGGGGTACTGCTGGTACGATCGCGACGAGGTCAAGCCGTTCGTCGAGACCGTGCCTGGCCCGTCGACCGACCGTTTCCAGCGGATTTGCGAGCAGCATGATTGCTACATCGTGCTCGGGATGCCCGAGGTCGATCCTGCGACCGAGCTCTACTACAATACGGCCGTCCTCATCGGACCGAACGGGATCGTCGGCCGGCATCGCAAATCGCATCCCTATATCGCCGAGCCGAAATGGGCGGCGAACGGCGACGTCGCGCATCAGGTCTTCGATACCGAGCTCGGTCGGATCGGAATGCTTGTGTGCATGGATCTGCACTTTTTCGAGACCGCACGCATCGAGGCGGTCGCGGGCGCCGACGTGATCTGCCACATCTCGAACTGGCTGCAGGAGCGCACGCCTGCGCCTTACTGGATCAATCGGGCATTCGAGAACTCATGCTACGTGATCGAGGCAAACCGTTGGGGATTGGAGCGTACGGTACAGTTCTCGGGCGGTAGCTGCATCATCGAGCCGGATGGCCGCGTCGCGGTGTCGATCGATAGCGGGGACGGCATCGCTTATGCGCAGGTCGATCTGGGCAAGTCGCGCAAGCGGGAAGTGCTCGGTGAGAAGGTGTTCGAGAAACGACGCCCGGAGCTCTACCCGGAGCTGATGACCAACAGTTTTACCTGGAATCCGGGAGACTTTTTCAAGCTCTACGGCTACCAGCCCATTCCAAAGGGGAAGCTGTCGCAGCTCGCGGTCGTGCAATTTTCGCCGGCAGACGATGTTGCTGCAAACCTGGCGACCATCGAGCATCGCGCCCGCGATCTTGTCGCAGCTGCCCAACCCGACATGATCGTGTTTCCTGAGTTGTCATTGACCGGGTTGACCGATCCGGCCGCGCGCGCCGAGGGAGTGGAGGGGCCCGCCGTCAAGGCGTTGACCAGGATCGCCATGAAGCTGCGAACGTATATCGTTGCCGGTCTTGCCGAGCGCGATGGCGATGGCATCTACAACACGGCGGTCCTTGCGGGGCCCGAGGGCCTCGCCGGGAGCTATCGCAAGATACACCTCGGCAACGCCGATATGGGATGGGCGACGGCGGGCGACAGATGGAAGGTCTTTGATCTCGCGTTGGGCCGGGTCGGCATCGCCATCGGCCACGACGCCCTCTATCCCGAGGCCATCCGCTCCCTGGCGCTTCGCGGATGCGATATCGTCGCTTGCCCGTCGGCGATCGCGGGCGTCTTCACCGGATCGCACGCGGGGACTGCCATCCCGCACAACTATCCGATCCCGAAAGGCGCCGATCCCTATCATTGGCATGCGTTCCGCACGCGCGGCGGCGAGAACAACGTCTATCTGGCGTTCGCGAACGTGTTCGATCCTTCGCGCGGCTTCCTGGGGGCGAGTGCGGTGTTTGGTCCGGACAATTTCGTCTTCCCGCGGCAGGAAACCGCAATCCTCGATCAGGAAGAGGGCGCCGTCGCCACCATCGATACGAGCAATCTCGATACGCCGTATCCGACCAATATCGTGCGGCGGAAGGATCTCGTTGTGATGCGCTTGCCACATCACTACTTGCCACTTGTGACGTGGCACCAGTAGCAAAGTGGGAATGATCCTTTCGATTTCCTGCGACAGATGTCGCTTTCGCTCGACGGAAGCCCGAGGTCTGTCAACATTCCTCTGCGTAAAGCTCCGCTCGCCATGCACGCTCACGTCCCAATCTCAGGCGTTAGTTGTTGAAGAACTGTTGGCACTAGACGTCTCCCTAACTGATCCAGCGCCGATAGTGCGCGGTTGCGCCCGTGCTCCGGCGTGACGTCGTGACACTCGTGCTCGAAGTGGGTGCCTTGCCGAGCGGGAACGGCGTCGCGGGCCAACGCGACGCCGTCGTCTACATCGAGGGCCGTGGCTAGAACTTAACCATAACGCCGCCGTAGACGGTCGATTCAGTGCAGGTGTTGGTGCTCTGGCCTGTAGCGGCGATCGTGCAAACGCCGGGTGCGGCGTTATGGTCGAGGCCGAACTTGTTCTGCCAGCAGCGATAGGCGACCCATCTGCGGATCCGGCTAGTTTTTCCAAATGCCCATTGAAATCGCTGAATGATCGAGCGGATTTTGATTCCGTTATTCTGAATTTGCTCAAGCTGCGCGTTGGTACTGAGAATCCAGGAGCTTACGGTAGCTTCGATTGCTCGTTTGGAAGCCAAGCATTTTCAGAAGCATCGCTCTGCCGGCAACCATGAGCTGACCTCGCATTTCGGCAGCGCAAAGACCCACGATTTCGCCGTCTCTTGATCACCGGCTTCTTCGAGGTGTGCCCGACTGGCGAGCGACAAAAGACGCCCGGTTCGCTCACCGTCTACCCAAACGATCTGTCTCACACCGTCGGATAATTGTTGCGCTCGATCCTGCGCGCGAACGAAAAGTGCACGTATCTGGTGCGGTTTCTGGCGCGGTCGTCGCGCTACGGGCAACGAGAACCGAGTAAGATATTGCTCCTCTTGGTGGGTCCGGCAGGACTCGAACCTGCAACCAGACCGTTATGAGCGGCAGAATAGCGATCAGCTTCGCCGCCTTTGCCGCGCATTCGGTCGCTTCTGCTCGCGTTTGTTACGTTTTGATAATGTCGCTCCCGCTTTGGTCGCCAGCCAGCGATCAGTCAAAACGTCTCGGTAACCTTGCTCAGGCGAGGGGGACGATCCGGGTCAAATCCGCGCGCGCATGCCGCCTGCTCGATCATCCGGTAGGCCGGAACGAGCATGGTGATCGGGTCGGTGGCGGGGTCATCCTCGACCAACCAAGGCAGCGAGCCATGCGGTCCGCCGCAGAGATGCAGCGCGATCTTTTGCTCACGCAATTCCTCTGCCAGTGCGTCCACCGTGGCCGCCGTTTCATCCATGAGGCGCATCATGACAACTGGCGTGCGCGATGATAGCGCGGCACGTGGCCCATGCTGCAGCTCGGCGGCGCTCAGTCCGATGGAGGGCAGGCGCATGATTTCCGAAAGCTTGAGCGCGATCTCCCTCGCCGAGCCCAGGCCCAGGCCCCGAGCCGCCACAAACACAGCTGATGCCTTGACGAGATCATCGGCAATCTCCGACCAGTCGAGCGCCAGCGCGCGGTGCAGGCGCTCGGGCAGCCGGTCGAGGGCTGACCGCAGCGCACGATCTTGCGCCAGCTCGGCAACCAGTCCGGCACTGGCGGCCATCGAGCCGATCACGGTCTTCGTGGCCGCTACGGAGTGTTCTTGGCCGGCTTCGATCGGAACGACGAATTCCGCTTCGTCAGCCACCGGCGACGACGTCGCATTGACGATGGCAATCGTGCGTGCGCCCGAGGCTCGTGCCGACCTGGTCGCTGCGACGAGATCCGGGCTGCGCCCCGATTGCGAGATTACGATGAACAGCGCATCGCGGAGCATCAAAGGTGTGCGAAATGCCGTGATCACCGAGGGAGCACTTGCTGAAACGGGAAGGCGAAGCCGCGTCTCGACAAGATATCTCAAGAAAACCCCGGCATGCCCGGAGCTTCCCCGACCACACACGACGCACAAAGGGGCGGAGTCAATCCCAATCCGCTGTGCGATGTCGCGCATGGCGGGTCGGCTGCGAACAATGTTGGCGACAACATCCGCGCTTTCCCCGATTTCGCTCGCCATCGCGGATGTCGTCACGGCTCAACCACTCCGCCTCGGCCGCGTCCCGCCGCTCCCTTTGGGAGTCGGTCACGATGCGAGTCACGATTCTTGGCAAGCTCGACAAACACTTGCCGAAGGTTGCCGTCACAGATCTCCAGAACGGTCTCCGCATCAACCCTGTCGACACCGAGCGCCAGAAGGACTGCAATCTTGATGTCTCCCTCGGCCTGCTCGAGCGAGCGCGCCGCGTGCGACGGATTACAGCGCGCGATTTGCGCCACCATGGCCTCGGCGCGCCGCTTCAGCTTGGCATTGGTCGGCGGCATGTTCACCATCATGCCGCGATATACCCGGCCAAGGCGCAGCATGATCCCCGAGGAGATCAGGTTGAGCACGACCTTCTGCGCGGTGCCCGCCTTCATCCGCGTGGAGCCGGCGATCAGCTCTCGGCCGGTCTCGACCAGGATCGGAAACTTTGCCAATGCCAGCAGTGCGGTGCCGGGATTGTTGGCGACACCAATCGTTACTGCATCGAAAGACCCTGCCTGCTGCAGCGCCGCGACCGTGAACGGCGTTGTGCCGCTGGCGGCTACCGCAATCACCACGTCGTGCGGCGTGAGCCGTGCGGCGCTGATCTGCGTGACTGCATCATCGACATCGTCCTCCGCGCCCTCGATGCTGGTGACGAACGCGCTGTCACCGCCGGCAACGACGAAGCGGACGCGCTCGCGGGGCCAAGCGAAGGTCGGCGTCAGCTCGGCGCCGTCCTGGACCGCCACGCGGCCTGACGTGCCAGCGCCGACATATACAATGCGTCCGCGGTCGCCCAGCACCGTCTTGGCCGCTTCGGCTGCCGCGGTGATCGCGGGAAGGGCATGGCCGATCGCGGCGACCGCCGCAAGCTGGCCCTCCCACATCGCTTCCATCGCTGACGTCAGCGACCATGCATCAAGGTCGGCAAATCTGGGATCGACTTCTTCGGTGGCCATATCGGTGATCCAAGCACCATCAAACGCGGAACTTCGAAGCCTGTTCATGGTCAGTTTCTCTCTTGGGCGGGTCCAGCTTGCGCAGGTCGAGCCGCCCTCGGGCCACAAGCAGTGCGCCGGCCGCTGCGTCGGCGTCAGGACGCCTCAGGCGGGCGCGCAGGTCAGGGGTTAGCCAGGGCGTAATCGCATCCGCGAGCCCGCCCACCAGCGCGAGCCGGTCAATTCCTTTAGCCAGGAACAGATCAAGCAGATCGCCAATGGCATCGGCCGCGCGTTCGACAATGCGGCGGCCGACCGGATCGCCCTGATTGGCATGCCGCATCACGGTCGGCGCGAACGCGGCGTAGTCGGTGGCCCGAGCTTCTTCAGACCACGCCACGGCCTGATAAGGATCTTGATCGAATGCGCCCAGCACCTCTGCAAGCAATGGTGTCAGCTCGCCGCGGCGATCCGCGGCCCGCAGCGCCAGTCGAACGACCTGCAGGCCAATGTCGGCGCCGCTGCCTTCGTCCGAGACTGGGAAGCCGTAACCGGCGATGCGGATCTCGCTGCCGCCAATCAGGCCGACACCCACCGAGCCCGTGCCGGCCACCACGATGGCCCCGTCCGCGCCGCTATGGGCGCCGAGACAGGCAGCTAGGCCATCGCTGATGAAGATAACGGACGCAAAGGGATGCGGGATCTCTTTGAGCGCCGCTTCCGCGCCCCGGCGACCAATGCCGGCGAGGCCAATTCCGGCGTGCATCCGCGCGAAATCCTCGCGCGTCAGTTCGGACTGTGCGGCCGCCGCTTCGGTGGCCTCCATGATGGACCGCCAAGCCCTGTCGAAGCCAATCCGGGTCGTGGCAGGCCCCGAGCTCGCTTCACCGAGTACCCTGCCGTTTTCGTCCTCGATCCGGGCGCGGCAGCGGGTTCCGCCCCCATCGATGCCGAGATAGGTGGTACCTTTTGTTTCCATGAGAAGTTAACGCAAGGATTTAGCTCCGGGTCCCTGAAGCCCGTTGTGTACATATAGGGACCTGTACAGCACGGGACTCGCCTCACGAGTCCGTGATTGCCATTCTCGGATCAGCACTTATGGGCCAAGCTGGGTCTTCCGTGGTTTTCTCGATTGCTGCGCAGCACATCTTTGACGGTGCCGACATGCGCGGGCCGGGGTTGGTCAGGATATCGCAGGGGCGGATCGAAGGCATTACCGAGGAAGCGCGCGCCTCGATCCACCTTCCCCGAGATGCGATACTTGCACCCGGATTCGTCGATGTTCAGGTGAACGGAGGCGGCGGCGTTCTTCTCAACGACCAGCCAACGGAGGCCGGCGTTCGCCGCATCGTCGAGGCGCACCGCAAGGCCGGCACCACGGGCTGTTTGCCAACCCTCATCACCGATCGAATCGAGGTCATCGAACGATTGGCTGTAGCAGCTCAGGCGTGCCTCGAAATTCCTGGCGTGCTCGGCTTTCATCTGGAAGGTCCGGCCCTCAACAGGTCTCGCAAGGGCATTCATCCGGAAGCCGAGATACGCGTGCCCGATCGGCGCGATCTCGCCGCCATCAAAAGCTTCGGGGACCGCGGTCGCTCCATGGTGACCTTGGCCCCGGAATGCCTGTCCGCGTCCATGATCGATGAATTGATCGGCGCCGGATTGCGTATCGCGGCCGGCCACAGCGACGCCACCGCAGCCGAAATCGGGCAGGCAGTCGATCGCGGTGTCTCGGGGGTGACCCATCTGTTCAATGCCATGTCGCAGTTGAACGCCCGAGAGCCGGGCTTGGTGGGCGCCGCGCTGGGAGATGACCGGTTGTTTGCAGGGATCATCTGCGACGGCATCCACGTTGACCGCGCCGGCTTGCGTGTTGCCTTGCGCTGCAAGGGACGCGATCGATTGATGCTGGTTACCGATGCCATGCCATTGGCGGGCACGAGCGACCGGAAATTCCTGCTACAGGGAAGGGAGATCACGTTGCACGACAATCGCCTGACTGACCGGGATGGCACGCTCGCGGGCGCTCACCTCACCATGATCGAGGCGGTGCGCAACGCTGTTGCGCTCATCGGAATCTCCCTTGTCGATGCTCTTATCATGGCTTCCCGGACGCCCGCGGCATTTCTGGGCCTTGGGTCCGAGCTTGGACGGATCGCGCCCGGATACCGCGCGGATCTTGTCGCCTTTAATCCGAACTTTGAGGTCATCGGTACATGGATAGGCGGTGTTGGTTCGATGGGCGAGGCGAACAAGGCTTCCGAGCGAGGTTAGATGCGCAACCAGCCCATCGTCGTGCAGAAATATGGTGGTGCCTGCCTTGAAACACCGGCGAAGATTCGCGCGGTTGCGCGCAGTCTCGCCGACCTGCACGGCAGTGCGAAAGGCACCTCTGACCGGGAAAAATGCGCCTTGTCCCTTCATCCTTCCAAGTAAGCTGTTGCAATCGCAGCAAATGCGAACGCCCTCCGAGCGCACCATAATTCCAGAGCGGGGATACGACAATTCCAGAGCGGGGATACGACGTCGCTATTGGCTTCACACTGGCCGAGCATCCGGCTTGAGAATTGGTGAGAAATTGCGCGAAGTCATTTGCTACCATAAGGCGCGCGTTGCGCTGGTTAGTCAATGTTGCTGACGGTAATTCCCCGGAATTGCTGGCGCGCCAAACCCGGTCTGGGATGCCTCATTCAACGCATCCGGTTCTTGTCAAGTCAACGTCCGCCCTGCATTCGCATCGAACATATTTGGAGATGATCATGCGTAGCATAGCCTTGATGATTGCATTCGTGATCTCGTTTACCGCACCGGCGTTAGCTCAAAAAGCCGAGATCGAGGCCACCAATGCGAAATGGATTGAATTGTTCAACAAGGGCGACTTCTCGGGAGTTGCGTCACTCTACAGCACGGATGCGACCGCATTCCCGCCAGGTACCGCGATGGTTCACGGCCGATCAGCCATCGAGGCAATGTGGAAAAGCATGGCGGAACAAGTTGGCGATCCGAAGCTCGCAACCCTTGACGTCAAGCCCCTTGGCCCATCCGCGGCGCGCGAGATTGGGACGTTCGCCCTCAAGACCAAGGGACCGACACCGAAGGATGTGACTGGAAAGTATGTCGTGGTTTGGGAGAAGGTCGGCGATGATTGGAAGCTGACCACCGACATCTGGAACGAGGGCAACTAGGCATCTCTGTTCATTGCTGTGCTTTGCGCCAAACGCGGCTTTACGTTGAGTTGGCTATTGCACGGTCGAAGGCGCGCGCGATCGGGGCCCCATGGCATCGCTTGGCAGCGCCCAGCTTTCGCCGGGCCAATGTGTTAAACTGGCTGAGATATCTCGCGATCGGTGCTTCCATTTGCAGATGTGCCTTCGCAGGTCTCTGCAATGTGCTACTTTTATCCCTATTGGCCATAGGTATACCATGACAGGTATTGCAGAGTGGCTGGCATCGATCGGTTTGGGAGAGTACGCCGATCGTTTCGCAGAGAACGCCATCGACCTCTCGGTCGTCGGCGATCTCACGGAGCAGGACCTCAAGGACCTCGGCGTCCTGCTTGGGCACCGGCGCAAGATGCTGCGCGCGATTGCGGCACTTGAGGATGATGTCGCTGTATCGGACCAAGCGGCTGCCAAACCAGCGCCGCGAGACGGCGCCGAGCGGCGCCAAATCACGGTCATGTTTTGTGATCTGGTGGGCTCGTCCGCACTTTCGGCCCGGCTGGACCCGGAGGACTTGCGCTCGATAATCGGCGACTATCACGCCTGCATCGCTGAGGTTATCGCCCGGAGTGAGGGCGTTATCGCGCGCTACATGGGGGATGGCGTGCTTGCCTATTTCGGCTACCCCCTGGCGCACGAGGACGATGCCGAGCAGGCGACACGCGCTGGGCTGTCACTGGTCGATGCCGTGGCCAATCTTCAGACAGATATCGGCACCAAGCTGCAGGTCCGCGTTGGCATCGCTACCGGTATGGTTGTCGTGGGCGATCTGATCGGCGAAGGCGCCGCCAAGGAGCAGGCGGTGATCGGTGAGACACCGAATCTGGCTGCTCGTCTGCAGCAGTTCGCCGAGCCCGGTACCGTGCTGATCTCCGAGAGTACGCGCCAGCTCACCGAAGGATATTTCGAATACTGCGATCTCGGCTCCATCGCGCTGAAAGGATGGGCGGAGCCAATACCTGCCTGGCAGGTGCTCGGGACGACTGGAGTCGAAAGCCGCTTTGAGGCTCAGCACAGGACTCGATTGACGCCCTTGATCGGTCGAGACGAGGAGATCGAGCTGCTGTTGCGGCGCTGGCAGCACGCCTCTTCGGGCGAAGGTTGCGTAGTGGTTCTAACTGGAGAGCCAGGTATCGGTAAGTCGCACATCGCGCTGGCGCTTCAAGAGCGGCTCCAAGCCGAACCACACATTACGGTCCGCCATTTCTGTTCGGCGCACCATACCAACAGTGCGTTGTATCCGTTCATCGACAATCTCGAACGTGCTGCCCGGTTCGAAAGAGGCGAAGCGCCGACGGAGAAGTTTGCCAAGCTTGAAGCTCTGCTGTTGCGGTCTGGCGCCGACGCAGATCGTGTGGTGCCGGCTCTAGCAAACCTTCTGTCGCTGCCGGTCAGTGACCGCTACCAGCTGCCCGAGCTCAGTCCGCAGAAACGCAAGGAGATGACGTTGGCGGCATTCTCGGCTCAGCTCGAAGCGTTGGCGGCGCGGCAGCCAGTGTTCATCATCTTTGAGGATGCCCATTGGTCGGACCCGACTTCGATGGAGCTGCTCACGATTACACTGGAAAAGGTACCACGACTCCGAGTGCTGCTGCTCATCACCGCGAGACCAGAGTTCACGCCGCCCTGGCCTGGTCATGCACATGTGACGACCGTCTCGCTTACACGGCTGAACCGGCGCAACGGGGCGGCCTTGATCGAGCGCGTCACGGCAGGCAAGACGCTCCCGGAGGAGGTCTTGGACCAAATCCTCGCTCGCACCGACGGCGTACCCCTGTTCGTCGAGGAACTGACCAAGGCGGTGCTCGAAACCGGCTTGCTGCAGGAGCGAGACGACCATTACGTGGTCAGCGGTCCGCTACCCTCGATGGCGATTCCAACGACATTGAACGCATCGCTGATGGCTAGGCTCGACCGATTGGCCCCCGTGAAGGAAGTTGCTCAGATCGGCGCCGTTGTGGGGCGCGAGTTCTCGTACGAACTGCTGAGCGTGGTCGCCAAGCTGCCAAGGCAACGGCTTGAGGAGGCGCTTGCCCAGTTGGTTCAGGCGGAGTTGATATTCTGCCGAGGCGAGATACCCCGGGCGGTCTACACCTTCAAGCATGCGCTCGTGCGGGACGCTGCCGAAGCGGGACTTCTGAAGAGCCGACGCGCAGCGCTGCATGCCGCCGTCGCCAACGCTTTCGAGCAACGATTCCCGGAAATTGTGGAGGCTCAACCCGAGACTCTCGCACTCCACCTTACCGAGGCGGGATTGTTCGAAAAGGCGGGAGAATATTGGCTCCAGGCAGGCAAGAAAGCGGCCATGCGCTCCGCCAACCTCGAAGCGATCGCACACTTGCGCAAAGGCATTGAGGTCTCGGCCCATTTGGCCGACGGTGCGCTTAAAGACCGGCTGGAGCTTGATTTCCAATACGCGCTCGGGCCCTGCCTCATTGCCACCCAGGGGCCGGCCTCGCCCCAGGCGGTGGCGACCTTTGCGCGAGCGCGCGAGCTGTGCCAGCGGCTCGGAGATCCCCCCGAGCGACTACAAATCATGTTTTGGTTGACCACCGCGAGCGTCATTCGTGGCGAGTTGCCGGTCGCCGAGGAAATGATCTCGGTGTTACTCGATCTTGCGGAGGGTCGGGGCGATCGACCAACGTTGCTCAACGCGATGCGTGGGCAAGGGATGATACGCCTTTTCATGGGAAATCTCGTAGGTGCCCAGGAGGTGATCGAACGGGCCTTCGAAGCGTTCGAAGCGAGCAGCGAGCATGACAGACTGGCGGCGCGTGCTGCCGGCCAGGATGCGGGTGTGGCCGACCTGGCTCTGATGTCATGGGCGCTCTGGCTGCAGGGCCGTGCTGATACGGCACTCGCGCGTGTAAATGCCGCTCTTCAGCGCGCCGACGTCATCAGTCATCCGCATTCGCAGGCCTATGGATGCTATTATGCATCCATTCTCCACGCTCTTCGGGGTGACTTCCGAAAGGCACACCGCTATGCTGATCGTTGTCTCGCCTTGTCGGAAGAACTCGGATTTCGGCAGTGGCGAGGATTGGCTCGCGCCATCCGGGGGATAAGCGCCACCTTCCTTGATCCTTCGTCCGCTGCGCTCGAGGAAATCCGCGCGGCGATGAACGAATATCGCGGCGCGGGCTATCAGCTTGGCATCACAGCCCTGTATGTGCTCCTGAGTGCCGCTTTGTTGTCGAGCCATCAAAGCGAAGCCGCGCTCGAACTGATTGAGCAGGGTCTCGCTACAACCGGCCGCAATAGCGAACGGATATTTGAGGCCGAGCTGTATCGATTGAAGGCGCGCGTATTGCTCGTCCGCGATGCACCGGAGGCCAGCACCGATGCACGATCACTGCTCGATCACGCATTGACAACTGCAAAAAGCCAACGCGCCAAGGCCCTTGAACTTCGAGTAGCAGTAGACCTCGCCAACTTGTGGATCGATCAGGGCAGAACCAGCGAAGCGCTCGACCAGCTCGTGCCCATCTACGGCTGGTTCGTCGAGGGTCTTGAAACGCAGGATCTGAAGCAGGCAAAGGCAGTACTCAACCGACTGCAGTAATTCCGCCTCGACTGCGGATATTGGAGCTTGGCTCAGCAGGTCGGCCTCAAGGCTGCTTTACCTTGCCGTTACGCAGCCCGCCTTCGACATTCGTGATATGCCTCCTTAACCTCTCGCCATCCCGCCTCATCGCTTTCCGCAGGATTCTCATTTATGAAATGTGGCCCGTCATGCGGCGGACGTTTTCCGTGTTCGTAGTATGCCTTGATTGCTTGTTCAGCAGCGATCCTTCCCAACGTTCTCCCGCTGTCCAGGTTGCTGTGGTTCCATTTGAAACTGATGTGCCCCGGCACATGAATCTCGATGATTGTCCCCTTCCACGGATGCTCCCCGGATTTTGGCTTGTCGTACCGCACGTGATATTTGAAGAGCTTGACATCATCTTCGCCAACGGTCGCTGCGAACAATTGGCAGAGATTTGCCAGGGCATCGTGAAGGTTTTCCGGTTTGCGGACTTGCTTCGAATCGACGATCCTGCTCACCCATATCTCGTCCAGCTCATCGCCTGGCTTATGATGCTCCTGGAGCAAGCTCTCGAAGTTGACCGTATCGACCAGTGCTCCTTCGCAGTAGGTAACTCCGTCGATCTCTACGGTTTCTTCCACGAAGGGAAGGGCTGAACACGCACATAAGCTGGATGCGCTGATAGGCACTTTGTACTCTTTCCCGTCGGCCTTCTTGTTCTCATCGACCTTCTTGGGCATTGGGCGGTTGGAAAACAACGCGAGTTTATGCTCATCGAGATTCCAGGCGTTGTGGAATATGAATGGCTTTTCGGGTCTTCCCAGCGCGTCGAAATTTATGCTCTTCATAAACTGGCTGTGTGGATAGTTGATCCTGGAGAGGCCGGTGACTTGGGACAGATACATCATTGACGTGAGATAACGAACGAAAGGATTTGGTGCCAGCACCTGATTAAGAACCCATCTGTTTACGTCTCCCTCATCCGGGCTCGTGAACTTCTTCCCGCCGTCCGTGTCGGGCTGTTGAGCGAACCAAAGCGACATGGATTCCCTGAAGGCATTCGCGACCCTGTTTGGGTCCCACAAATCCTTATAGGTATTGGGATCTGCGACGAAGTTGGTCAGAGCCTTGCCGATGCTTTCCCAATCCGGGCCGAACACCGTGTTTATGGGAAAGCGCCTATAGCTTTCGTCGTCTCGAAACACGCCATTCTTGAAGAATTGATGGGTCTGTTTCGCCCTGTCTTTATTGTCAACGTTGTCAAACTGATTGTAGACGATCCCAACCCAGGCGCCGATGCAGGACAATGCCCACACGTCAAAGGTTATACCTGCGTTGGCAAGAGCTTCCAGAACTCCAATGTGCAGGCCTGCCGCCGGACCACCACCGCCGAGCGTAATCGCCCTCTTCACCATTGGTTCCTCCATCAAATTTTTTGCATGGCTTATTCTCTGATCAAGTTTCTGAACCGCGTAAAACTAAAAGACTGGTCGTTTGCTGGGTCCGCGGGCTTTCGGCCGCACCGAATGCCGTTGAATCCAACTCGACAACTCATTGATCGCAGCGTTGCGAAACACGATACGTGCGACGGAACGGTGGACGTCGAGGTTCGGCGCCTTCTCGAGCCTGCTGATCGCGCTGGGCGCACGCCGGCCAAGAACTCGAGCAAGCGTATCGCGGTCTGGCCCGCCCATTTGTGAACCAATTCACGGAAGATATTTATCGCTGATGTTAGTGGGGGAGATGTTGTCCAATTGTGGCTTCCGCTTCTGGCCCATCGCGACATATTGCGCTGCCGCACGAACTTGGTCGCTATAGGAGCAAAGCGGACGTAGTCACCAGTCACATGAGGCCGTCGGATCTATAGGCCACTCTATACGATGGGCAGGCCGAATGCGCCGCATGGCAAGCTCAATCTCTTCAGACAGACGGGTCGTGTTCGGCGTAGCAAGCAGTGGTCGGTTGGTTCGACGCCAGGGGAAAAAGAGATACCTCCCGTATCTGCCGTGTTTGGGATCCCGTCCCGCCGAGGTCGAAGCTCAAGTATGA
Organism: Bradyrhizobium sp. BRP56; assembly: GCF_020194035.1. Lineage (NCBI taxonomy): Bacteria > Pseudomonadati > Pseudomonadota > Alphaproteobacteria > Hyphomicrobiales > Nitrobacteraceae > Bradyrhizobium > Bradyrhizobium sp. BRP56. Next base: position 149,404 of record NZ_JADYVV010000006.1, on the reverse strand, counting down.
CGACCGGCTTCCGGCTTACTTCTTTGGCCCAGGGGCCGCACGGAAGATAAAGCACGTCCAGCCTGTCGCAGACCTTGGCCAGACTGTTCCCGGTGACTCCGAATTCCTCGGCCGGCCGGATCATTCACCTAGCCATTGATGTAGAAGCAATAAAACATCAGCGCCAAGGCGTGGCGAGATCCCCCCTAACCTTCGCGGATCAGCCGCCTTCGCTTCTGGCAGATGCCCAGCTCGATACGTGTATAGGCCTGACGAACAAAATAAGCCGAGATTTCGAGAGGAAATCCCTGCCTAGTCAGGGAGGAAATCCTCTGGGCGCCAGCGGACAACCATCACCGCGAAACTTCGCGCTTCGGACGGCGATGGATCGACCTCCGAGGCGCTCGGCTCATCGCATGTTTGCTGTGGCGTGACTGCGTGTGCTGACCCCATTTACAGGATGGGGGAGGGGGAGTTCCTAGCGCGCTGACCAAACTCGTTTGCGTGAAGGTAAAGGCGTCTGTTTGCAGTGGTTTACTAATCTTTGCTTGGAAAACTGATGGGGAGCGGGGTGCAATGTCGGCTCGTTTGTGCTGCGTGGCACGCTGATGATGTGCGAGGGAGCCGCGGTCCCTTAGCTTTGCTAAGGCAGAAGATCATAATCAATACCAGCCACGCTTGATGCCAGTGCCGAGCATTTCGTCGTAGAGATCGATGCGGCGATCGCGCAGGGGCTGATTGAAGCTGTTGAGCACGCGCTTGCTGCGGGCGTCCGACAAGTTCAGCTCTGCATAGATGATGTCTTCGTCGGACTTGCTGGCAGGACCGGCTAACGGGAAGCCGGTGTGACTTACGATCAGGCTCGATCCCAGAAACGGCTGGTTGCGCTCGACGCCGACACGGTCGGCGGCGGCGACATACATGCTGTTGGAATGGGCGCCGCTCATGGTGAGGATATTCGCCATGACCATCGTGTTCGCGGGCTGGTCCGGCATCGGCACCCAGTTGGTCGGCACGCAAAGGATGTCGGCGCCCTGCAGCGCGGCGAGACGGTAGGTTTCCGGAAACCAGCCATCGTAACAGATCGCCACGGCCATGCGGCCGAATTTGGTCTTCCAGACGGGAACGCCGAGATCGCCGGGTTCGAAGAACAGGTTTTCCGAGCCCCACAGGTGTACCTTGCGATAGGTGCCGACGTAGCCGTCGGGCCCAGCGATTGCAGCACTGTTGTAGAGCGCGTCACCTGCCCGCTCGCAGACGCCGGCGACGATTACGAGGTCGTGGCGGCGAGCTGCTTCCAGCCAGGCTTTTGTCGTCGGACCATCGGGCACAGGCTCGGCCAGCGCGAAAGCCTCTCGGCGGCAAGCGAAGACATAGCCTGAATTGCAGAGCTCGGGTAGCACGACCAGCTGCGCGCCGTTAGCTGCCGCTTCAGTGATCTTCTCCAGCGAGCGTGCAACATTGGCTTGCTTCTCGCCAATCTTCGGCTCCATCTGGATACAGGCTACCTTGATCGGGCTTTCCGCGTGCATGGCAAGCACTCCGTCGGGGTTTGTCGGATCTCGCGCATCCTCAGATAATGGGATACATGTCCTTCCAGCCATGCGCGCGCTCATAGGCATCTGCGGCACGGATCAGGGTGATCTCATCAAAAGGGCGGCTTGCAAGTTGCAGTCCGATCGGCAGTCCGGCGCTATCGAAACCGCAAGGTAGCGAGATCGACGGCAGTCCGGCGAGATTCCAGGGGTAAGTCAACCGCCAGGAGGCCGCGAGTACGCTCTCATCGTTCGCGCCGACGCGTACAGTCCATTCGCCGATCGGCCATGCCGTCAGTGGGCAAGTGGGGCCGATGATGACGTCCACATCGGTGAAGATTTTCGCAAGATCGTCGATGAGCACGCGGCGGAGCTGCTCGGCCTTGAGGTAATCCGGACCTGTGACCAGCCGGCCCATTTCGACCAGCGTGCGCACGTCGTCGGTGAAGCCTTTGACCAGGCCGCTTGCCAGGTTGCGGCTGTGATAGGCGGTGGAGGACGATAGCTCGATCGCGAAGATCGCGCCCAGACCATAAGCGAGGACCGGCAACTCGAATTCGACCAGACGAGCGCCGGCATCGCGATAGAAGCCGATTGCCGCGTCGATGGCGGCATCGACATCGGATTGGTTGCTCTCGAAGAAATGGTTACGGCAGATGCCGACGCGAAGGCCGGCGATTGGCTGGTTAAGCCCTCTTGTGAAATCCGGAACGTCGGCGTGGGCGGAGCCGGGATCATCAGGGTCGTGACCCGAAATGGCGTTGAGGGCATGGACGCTGTCGGCGACCGTATAGGAGAGTGGGCCGGCATGGTCGAGTGACCAGCTATGGGGAACGATGCCGGCGCGGCTCACGCGGCCGAAGGTCGGCTTCAATCCAACGGCGCCGCATAGTGCGGCCGGGATGCGGATCGAGCCGCCGGTGTCCGACCCCATCGCGATCGGGACCATCCGGGCAGCGACAGCCGCGCCCGATCCTCCGCTCGAGCCGCCGGGGACGCGGCTCATGTCCCACGGATTTTTAGATGGCGGCGTCACATTGCCCCAAGCGAATTCATGCATGCGCGTCTTGCCGATGATGATTGCGCCGGCCGCGCGGAGTTTGGCGACAGCAGCTGAATCAGCTCTCGCGAAGTTCATGTCGGAAGTCGCGGTGCCGGCGGTAGTCGGCATGTCGGTCGTGATGTAATTGTCCTTCACCGCCACCGGCACGCCATGAAGCGGGCCACGCCAGTGGCCGTCTGCAATTTCCCGATCTGCAGCTGCCGCCTGGGCGTGCGCATCGTCTGCGGTAAAGACGAAGCTTTCCAGCTTGCGATCGAGCGCCTTGATGCGTTCCGACGCATTCTCGACGAGCTCGACGCTTTTTAATTTTCCTGTGCGGAGGTCGGCTGAGAGTTCGGCGACGGGGCGCGTGATAGGATTGCCTTGCATCGGGAGTGCCTCAGCCTTGTCGGTCGGCCGGCAGTGGGGAGAACACGACGGCGGGATGAATGTCCGTCAGGTCGAGGCTCCGCAGCTTGGCGATTTCCTGCGCGATGGGCTGGAAGGCGGCGAGCACGACGGCCCTTCGTTCGGCGTCGAGGTCGATGCCGAGCGCATCGACGAGGCTGTCCAACTCATTCATCGAACTCTCCCTCACAACTGCAGCTGTTCTTGGACGCGCGCCGCAGCAGGCTCGTCGCCGGCCACGCCCTCATCAGCGATTTCACCGATCTTCAGCACCGCGTAGCGGTCGGCCATGGAAAAGGCGAACGGCACGTTCTGCTCCACGACGAAGATCGTGGTGCCGGCGCGCTTGCGCTCCGCCAGCAATATTTCTGACAGGTGCCGAACCATGGAAGGCTGTAACCCTTCCGAGATTTCGTCGATTAGCATCAGGCGCGGCGAGCCGAGCAGGGCGCGGGACACGATCAGCATCTTCTGCTCGCCGCCGCTCAACGTACCGGCCTTTTGGTTGAGGCGTCTGCCGATGATCGGGAAATAATCGCTGACACGAGCCAATCCTTCGGCAAAGCCGTGGTCGCTACGAAGGCCTAGCCTGAGATTTTCCCGGATCGTCAGGTCTTGGAACAGCGTCTGCTCCTGCGGCGTGTAGGCGATGGCCTTGCGCGCGATCAGATGCGTGGTCAGCGTCGTGATGTCTTCGCCGAACAGACGGATGCTGCCTTGCCTGGCCGGGACGAACCCAAGGATGGTCTTGAGCAGCGTGCTCTTGCCCATGCCGTTCTTGCCGAGCAGCGCGAAAATTTCACCAGGACGGATCCCGAGCGAGATGTTGCGCAGCACCATGGCTTCGCCGTAGCCGCTGCTCACATCGGAAATGTCCAGGACGGTTTCGCTCATGGCCGCGCCTCTGCATGCGCGCCACCCGCATATATCGTCCGTACCAACTCGGAGCCGACGACTTGCGCCACCGATCCGTCCAAGAGCACCTTGCCTTGATGCAGCACGATGATCCGGGTCGAGATTTCACGGACGAAGTCGAGGTCATGCTCGATGATCAGCGTGCACAATCCCGCGCGCTGGACGAGATCGACCAGGATGCCGCCGATCAGCGTGCGCTCGGGCTTGGTGAGGCCTGCGGTCGGTTCGTCGAGCAGCAGCACACTCGGCTCCAGTGCCAGCACCATCGCAAGCTCCAGCGCGCGCTTCATGCCGTGGGACAGATGCCGGCACTCGATTGCAAGCTCGCGGTCGAGTCCGGTCGCGGTGATAACGTGACGGGCGCTCTCGGGCAGCGCGAGCGTCGGCGCGTGGCTCAGCAAGTTGGCGCGGTCCAGCCGATGACGGGCAAGGCGCAGGCATTGTGCCACCGTCAGCGTCTCGAACAGGCTGGTGGCCTGGAAGCTTCGGCCAATGCCGAAGCCCGCCACAGCTTGTGGCGGTGTGCGCGCAATCGCCCGTCCGAACACCGCAACTGTGCCATCAGTTCGCTCGAAACCATCGGAAAGGCAGCGCATCAGCGTGGTCTTGCCGGCGCCATTCGGACCAATGATGCCAAGTAATTCACTGCCCAGCGCCTTGAACGTGACCCCTTCAAGCACCTTGAGGCTGCCGTAAGAGCGCGCCAGATCGGCAATGTCAAGCGCTGGCGCATCCGAGCCGGTGCCGACGCGGTGTCCTTCGCTGGCCTCAACGAGGGCAGGCACCGCAAGCATTGGTGCAACGTCGCGGCCGCTGGTTGCCGACCACAGCCGCCGCAAGGCGCTCCGGATCACGGGTGCGATGCCCTGGGGCAGCGCGACGATGACCAGCACGAAGATGGAGCCAACGATCAGCTTCCAGACATAGGGCAAATTGCCGGACAGATAGGCGCTCGTCACGTCGATGGCGACAGTGCCGAGCACGGGGCCGACCAGCGTACCGCGTCCGCCTAGCGCGACCCACATCACGAGCTCGGTGCCGAACACGAAACTGCCGATCTCTGGCGCAACCACCACCGTATAGCCAGCATAGGCATAGCCGGCGATCGAGGCGATCATCGCCATCACCACCATCAGCAGGATCTTGATGCGGGGCGCGTTGATGCCGAGATAGGTGCAGCGCTGCTCATTCTCGCGGATCGCTACTAGCACGCGGCCGAAATCGCTGTTGACGAAGAACCATGCGGCCGTCGTCAGCACGACGAGGCCGACACCGCAGATCGTGAACCAGGCCTCCACCGACAGGTCGAAGGTGTTATAGCCGACGAGGCCGCTGGAGGAGCCGGTGAAGGTGCCACCGGAGTAGAGTACCTGCACGAAGATGATCGGCAACGCCAGGGTCACGATGGCGACGTAGAGCGGCGAGGCGCCGTAGAAGAAGGAGACCCACCCGGTGATGGCGGCCACCACAGCCGATACCGCGATCCCGGCGAACAGGGCCAGCACCGCGGTTTGCAGCGAGAAATCCATGTAGGTGAAGGTGATGCCGGCGGCGTAGGCGCCGATGCCGAAGAAGGCGGCCTGGCCGAAGGTGAGGATGCCGGTGTAACCCCAGAGGATATCGACTGTCAGCGCGGTTGCTGCGTACAGGAATGACCGCACCATGATGTTGACAGTATAGGAGTCGAGGACATAGGGGCCTGCGACGGCGGCTGCGATGCAGAGCAGCGCGATCGAGCCGACGAAGCGGAGCCGAGTGGAGGCGACGCGCACGGGCAGCGTCGCCGTTGTGGTCGTGAGATCAGCCATGACCGAACCCCGCGGGCCGGATGCGCAGGAGGAGGGCGGCCAGCACCACGATCGTCAGTCCGCCGATGACAGGGCTTATGTAGGTGGAAACCAGCACCTGCGCGCCGCCGAGCGTGATCGCAGCGGTCGCAAGGCTGACAAGCGAGACCGACGACACCAGCACCAGCATGAACGCGTTGACGAGCCAGGGAACGCCCATGTTCGGATCGACGCTGGAGAGCGGCGTGATCAGTGCACCGGCGAGGCTCGCAAGGCCCGCGCCGATGCAGAAGGTGACGAAGCGGACATGGCCGCTATTGATGCCGAGGCCACGCGCCAGGGGCTCGTTCATGATCACCGCGCGCGCTTCGAGGCCAAGCCGGGTCGCGTTGAACAACGCTGCGATGCCGCCCGCGATCAGCGCAGCCGCAAGGATGAGAAACAAGCGATAGAACGAGTAGGTCTGACCGAGCAAGCTGGTGGCGCCGGCGATCGGTGTCTGTACGAACTGGATCTCGCGACCGAAGATGATGGTGATGACCTGGCCAATGATGATGCCGAGCCCCCAGGTTGCCAGAATCGCATCGAGCGGACGGTCGTACAGCGGCCGGATGATGAAGCGCTCGACGACGGCGCCGAGCACGACGCCCGCGATCGCTGCTGCCGGATAGGCGAACCAGGGATTCAAGCCAAGATTCGTCACCACGAGGCCCGAATAGCCGCCGATCGTGAGGAAGCCGCCATGGGCAAAATTCACGATCTTGAGTACGCCCAGAATGATGAGAAGCCCGGCTGAGACGGCAAACAGGATCGCGGCGGTGGTGATGATGTCGAGGATGAGGGCGGTCATGCCGGTCTCCGCTCGGCTTCGATGCCGCCGAAGAGCGCCATGAGCCACTTCGGTGCATTAGAGGAATGGGGGAGTCTGGCACCGCTCATTAGCACGCGCAATCGTCTGGAGCGAAATGTCGTGGCCCAACGGAGCGAGAGCGACGCTCGGAACTGGACCGGCATGTCGCTCCGCTCACACGTGCTACATTGACGAACCCAATCACGCTCCCGGCGGGATCAGAGCTTCGGGCACTGCTCGCCCGGGTTGACGTTCGGGAAGCTCTTCACGATCTTCACCGAACCGTCGGACTGCACCTGACCCAGATACATCGTGAGCGGCGCGTGGCGCTGCGCGTTCATCTGCACCTTGCCCCGGGGACCGTCGAACGATACTTCGGCCAGCGCCGCGACCACCGGATCCACCGCAGTGCTCTTCGCCTTTTCGACGGCCGCCTTGTAGAGATAGACGGCGTCGTATTGTGGCACTGACAGGTCGTTGGGCGTCAGCAGCTTGCCGCCGAACTTCGCCTTCATGGCCGCCATGAACTTCTGGTTGGCAGGCGTATCGATGTTGGTCAGGAAGGAAGCGGAGATGAACACACCGTCGGCGTCGGCCGCCATCGTCTTCGCCGTGCCCTCGTCGACACTGAGATTGCCGACGACGGCCTTCATGCCGGCTGCCTTGTACTGCTTCTGCAAGGTGACGTTGGGAGCGCCGCCGGCGGTGGAGAAGATCACAGCGTCCGGATTGGCGCTGCGCATCTTGGAGATGATCGCGGTCCAGTCGGTGGCGTCCATCGGTTGATATTCGTCGCCGACGACCTTACCGCCCTTCTTTTCGATGTAGGCCTTGGTAAAGGCCAGCATGCCGCGTCCGAACGCGTAGTCGCTGCCGACCAAGAAGAAAGTCTTGGCCTTGAACGCGTCCATGAAGTGGTCAACGATCGGGCCGACCATCTGTTCGGGGACGGCACCGTCTGCGTAGAGATATTTGTTGCACGAGCGACCCTCATAGAGCGAGGTGTAGATGTATGGGACCTTGCCGCGGGTGACGACCGGGAGCATGCCGTTGCGGGCTGCGCTCGTCTGCATCGAGATCAGCGCATTGACCTTTTTCTGGAAGATCAGCGAGTCGGCAGCCTTCTGCGCGCCGGCTGCGCCCGAGCCGTCATCGGCGACCTCGAGCTCGACCTTTTTGCCGAGAATGCCGCCGGTCGCGTTGATCTCATCGACGGCGAGTTCTGCCGACTGCACGACCGACGGCGCCACCACGCTGTTCGCTCCGGAAAGGCCGGTAGGGATTCCGATCTTGATTGTATCCTGGGCGTTCGCAGCCAAGCTCGACGTCAGCACCAGTGTGACAATGACCGCGCCCGTTCCCAATCTCGACAACATCGCATTTGAACGCACATGATTGACCATGGCCGTGAAACTCCCCGCTTGAGCCGAAACGCCAAGCAAAAGCCTACTGCGGCTCAAAAGTGCGGCAAGCAGAAATAAGCGACGGAATTGCGCGAATTTTGGTCGACCTTAGTCTTTATGTCGCTCACAGTGACATAAAGTCACGTTGCTTGGCGCATCGCTCGCGATTTCGCCCCTGGAAACAAGCGCTTTGTGTGCTCAAGCCGACGCCATGCGGGCGTTCAGGCTGGCGATGCATCGCACAAAAATATTGCGGCGAGCCGAATGTGGAAGCAAGGATACCGTACCGGGCGCGCATGATCGCGATGTCCCGCAACTCCGCCGAGCACGCGTCAGCGGTTGCCGCGAACTGCGGCGAAGTGGCCGGTGAGTGCGCCACCGCATTTCGCTGCGGCGATGCGGCTGGCGCGCGTCTGATCGCGCGCTTTCTCTTCGGCAGTCCGATGGACTGTTATTGCGGACGCAGGCTTGGCTTCCGCGGGGCGGTCGTCCGGTCTCCGCAACTGTTCGAACAAATTGCTGACTAAGCCGCGCAGCCGCAGGTTCTCCGTAGCCAGATCTTTCATCTGCCTTGCCGCCGGAACGTCGAGCCCGCCAAATTGGCGGCGCCAGCGATAGAAGGTGCGCGGGGTAATGCCGGACGTGCTGCAGATCTCGGCCACGGGAACACCTGCGCTGGCCTCCCCAAGCAGCTGGAGTATCTCACTATTTGTGAATCGGGAACGCCTCATGGGATGCTCCGTCTCGTCGATGCGCATGCGACTATATCTTAGCGCCGGCAAACGTCTCGCCCATTGTGCGAAGAGGGGCCGGATGTGACGATCAGCCGTTGTCCTATGCAATCCGCCGGAGCCAGTTAATGCCGCGCCGCCACGAGATCTCAAGCGCCCACGAAAATATGGTATGGGGATACCTTGATAGCGGCACGCCGCCGGTCCTGGAAGTAAGCTCCGGCGACACCGTGACGCTTCACAGCTTTCCGTCAGGAGGGAAGGAGACCCTGCCGGATGATCTAAGTCTGGTAGCACCTGACTATCTGGCGGCGCTCGAAGCGCTGCCACCCGGGCCGGGATCGCATTTCATAACCGGCCCCGTCTATGTCCGAGGCGCCGCTGTCGGCGACGCCTTGCAGATCGACATTCTCGACGTGAAGGTCCGGCAGGACTGGGGCTTTGTATCTATCCTGCCGCTGCTCGGGACCTTGCCCGACGAGTTCACGGAATACGAGACCATCCATCCACGGATCGATCGGAAGCGCAACGTCAGCATCATGCCCTGGGGAAGCAAAATTCCACTTGAGCCGTTCTTCGGGATTATTGCCACCGCGCCGCCGCCGAGCTGGGGCCGCTGCGGCTCGCCGGTGCCGCGCGCGTTTGGCGGCAACATGGACAACAAGGAATTGCGTGCGGGCACGACGCTCTATCTGCCCATATTCAACGAAGGTGCCCTATTCTTCGCCGGTGATGGTCATGCGGTGCAGGGCGATGGCGAAGTCTGCATCACCGCTCTTGAGACCGGCGTGACTGGAACGTTCCGCCTCACCGTGCGCAAGGACATGGAGATACGCTGGCCGTTCGCGGAAAGCGTGACCCATCTGATGTCGATCGGTCTTGACGAGGATCTCGATGACGCCGCCAAGCAGGCAGTAAGGGAAATGGTCCGGCACGTTTGCGCACGCACCAATCTGACTCGCAACGAGGCCTACATGCTGTGCTCGCTGGCTGGCAATCTGCGCGTGACCCAGCTCGTCGATGGCAACAAGGGCATCCACATGTTGTTACCAAAAGCGCTTCTGTAGCGATTTGCTTGCGCTATCGTAGTGCGCCTTAAAGCTTGGCTGACCTACATGTGGCACCTGTTCTGTGTCGCGCGTCGCTGCTGAACAAAGGCGAGCATCAAGGTGGTTTCAACGCTCGGCTCGACTGGGTTAATCACTATTCGCCGAAATGCCGACATAGGTCGATCCGACGCCAAAGTCGACTTTCGCCCGTAGCTGCCCGTCGATGTGATTGCGGCTGCGTCGGCCCTTATGGGCAGACCAGACAAGCTGCGGATCGGGCCTCCACAGTCGTTTCTGGTCAAGCGAGCTGACGAAGAGGGCGGCACTTTAAATGCGGAGCCGGCTGTATGGCTGGTACATAGCAGTGGGAGCGAGCGGCGCCGCGACTAAAGGTGTCTTTGATCGCGCAGACGGGTGGTTTGGCGTGCTGTCAAGATGCCGCCAGCGCGGCTAAGCGGCCTTGCGAGTGATCGAATGAACCGATGGCCCTATAGAGCAACGTGACACCTGAAGTGCGTCGCCAAGGCAAATGGCGATCCAAGCGCCGTCGGCGAGCTTGCAGCGATGCTGATTTGACAATAGCAGAACAAGATCTTGCCGATGGAGAAACGTCAATTCTGTGTCCTGGTTTCGGACAGCAGCCAGTCGCGGAATGCAGCAATCTCCGGCCTGCCAACGTCGGTTTCGCGGCCGACGAGGTGGTAACTGTCGGCGGTTCGTACCACCAGCGGATGGATCGCCAATAGTCGTCCCGCTTTGAGATCGTCCTGGACCAGTTCCAGATGCGCCACCGCGATGCCGAGCCCGTCGATCGCCGCTTGATAGGCTAGCGAGGAATTGCCGAACGACAGTCCTTCGCGAAAGCTCCCGGGTGTGACGTCCGCCGCCTCAAACCAGATCCGCCAATCGTGCGGGCGCTTCATTGAATGAAGTAACGTGCGGTCGAGCAGCTCTCGTGAATCGTGCACGGGTGGATGCTTGTTGAATTCGGCGGGGCTACAAACCGGCAGCAGCTCGATCGGAAACAGCGTGTCGTAACGCACGCCGGGCTTTGGAATGGCGGGAGTCTGAATGGTGAAGTCCACCTCGCCAGCGCTCACATCGACGAGATCGTTGGCGATCGTGACCTGCACATTGATGCTTGGGTAAAGGGTATGGAAGCGCGCGAGCCGCTTGACCAGCCATTTCATCGCCACCGTGGGAAACAGCCGTATCCGCACCACGCGATTCTGCTTGTCCCGGCGGCTGACCTGGGTCGCGAGTTCGATGCGATCAAAGGCTTCGGCAATGGCCTGCGCGTACTGTTCGCCCTGCGTCGTCAGCTTGACGTCGCGTTGATTACGGACGAACAGGCGCAGGCCAAGGAAGGCTTCGAGTTGGGCGATGTGCCGGCTGACGGCGCCCTGCGAGACGTTGAGTATTTTGGCGGCGTGGGTGAAGTTCTCGGAGCGGGAGGCGACCTCGAAGGCGCGAAGTGCATTCAGCGGGGGCAATTTTCGGGCCATCAGCGCCTCCCACTGAGGGCTGATCGCGTCCGCGCCGTATTCTCTGTGTTGCTCTGAAGATAAGTCATCGTCGTGATGAGTAAATTAGCATACTCGGCCCAAAGCATTCCGCCTATTTTGCCCGCATAAGCGGCGCTGAACGCCGCTACTTGCGGGAGAAACGCTTTCTATGACCACCCCCGTTAACGCCGCGGGCCGGCTTGACCGGCTCCCGATGGGCGCATTCCAGTGGCGGATTCTCAGCCTGATCGGCCTCGGGATGTTCTTCGACGGTTTCGACAACCAGATGGCCGCCGGCGTGTTGGGCGCCCTCGTTAAGGAGGGCTGGTCGAACATGGAGACCAATGCCCACTACATTTCCATCACCTTTGCCGGCCTCGCCATTGGCGCGCTGATGACGGGGTTGGTCGGTGACCGGTTCGGCCGGCGTTTTGCCTATCAGTTTAATCTTCTGATTTTCGGCAGCATGTGCCTGCTCTCGATGCTCGCGCCCTCGATGACTTGGCTGATGGCGATGCGTTTCTTCATGGGAGTAGGGATCGGCGCAGAATATGTCTGCGGTTACGGCATGGTCAGCGAGTTTGTGCCGCCGCAACGGCGCGGTTGGGCGCTTGGCCTGATCAGCGTGGTGTCGATGGCATCGACATTCGCCGTGAATTTTACCGGACTATTCGTCATTCCGGCACTGGGATGGCGGCCGATGTATCTGATCGGCGGTTGCGGCGCATTATGGGTCTGGTTCCTGCGCCGCAAACTTCCGGAGTCGCCGCGCTGGCTCGAAGCGCGCGGTCGTTATGAAGAAGCCGAAAAGATCATGCAGGATATCGAAGCTGAGGCCTCGAAGGCGGGGCCGCTCCCGCCGGTGACATCAGTGGCCGCGCCTGCGCCGGCCTGGGTACCGATCTCCATCCTGTTCTCGCGCGGCGTCGTCACCCGCACCTTGCTCGCGATGGCGGTTTGCATCTCCTGCCTGGTCGGTTCCTACAGCTTCTCCTATTGGGTGCCGACCTTCTTCGTCAAACAGGGGCTGAGTGTCACGAAGTCGCTCAGCTTTGCGACCGTCATGGCGCTGGGCAGTTCGCTCGGGCCGCTGGTCGGCATGCTGACCTCCGACTGGATTGGACGCCGTCGCGGCACCATGTTTGCGGCCTTATGGTGTGGCGTGTTCGCGCTGGCGTATTCGCAGCAGACCGACCCCGCCTGGGTGCTGATCTTTGGCTTCCTGTTGCAGGGCGGCATGAGCCTGATGATCGGCTTCGGTCTCGGCGGCTACACGCCGGAGTTGTTTGCAACCGAATATCGCTTCCGCGGCTCTGGCATCGCCCAAATGACGGGTCGGATTGCTGTCATCGCATCGCCCTACATGGTTGTGTCGCTCTATGACAATTATGGTCTCCCATCAGTGCTCTACGCCATTGCGTCGCTTTATCTGCTGTTAGCGCTTGGTATTCTCTTGTTCGGTATCGAAACCAACCAGCGCTCCCTGGAATCGATCGCGCCAGCGCGCGATGGCGAAGCGGCGGTGACAACATCGCGCTCCGCTGAAAGCGCGGCCTGATCTGGTCGCAATCCCGACATCCACACCAGAGCTCACGAAAAAGGAACTGCACATGGATCAAACGCTGCTCATCTTGGGCGATACCAACATCCAGAACCGCGAAGATCCTTTCAGCGCATTCGTCAATGTGCGTGACATGCTGACATCGGCCGATGTCTTGTTCGGACAGCTGGAAGGCCCGCTTGCCGAGCCCTCGATCGATCCCGCGCGGCCCGATATCCCGCACAAAAAGGGTTGGCGCCATTCGGGCGCCAAGGTAGGTCCGGCGCTCAAGAAGGCGGGCTATGTCGGCGTGAGCTGCGCCAGCAACGTCGCCTATCCCGCGAGCGCCGCCGTCGCCAGCGTCAAGGCGCTGGATTCGGCGGGGATCCTCCACTGTGGCGTTGGCGAAACGCTGGCAGAGGCCAAGAAGCCGGCAATCATCGAGAAGAACGGGGTTCGTTTCGGCTTCTTGAGCTACACATCAGTGTTCTGGCCGAGCAATCACGCCGCGTCAGCCAACAGCCCCGGATGCGCCACCATCAAGGCCCACGCCGCCTATGAGCCGGGCCCGCGCGCGCTGGAGATGCCGGGTGCCGAGCCGATCACGCATACATTCGCAGACGCCGACGAACTCGAGGCCATGCGGGACGATGTCCGCGCTCTGCGGACCAAGGTCGACCTTGTGATCCTTTCATGCCATTGGGGCGTGTCGTCCAAAGAGGAGCCAGTCGCATATCAGCGCGAAATAGCCCGAGCCGCCATCGACGTGGGGGCAGACATGGTGTTCGGCCACCATCCGCATGTGGTCCAGGCCGGCGAAATCTATCAGGGTAAGCCGATCTTCTACAGCCTTGGCAACTTTGCGTTCGACTGGGACGTTATGCGCGGCCGTCATCTCGATGGTCTGGTGCTGCGGTGCTTGATCGCGGGGAAGAAGATCACCGAAATTGAATTACTACCGGTCCGTCGCAACGAGCACAACGATATCTGCGTACATAGTGCAGACACCGGCGCGGGCAAGGACATTCTCGGCCGTTTCGAGCAGCTGAGCAGGAAACTCGGAGACTCAATCGTCTTGTCGAGGGCCACTCACCTGCGGCTTGAGGGTATGTAAGGTTAACGCGGCTGCTGACTCCCCCGAGCCGTTGTTTTGCCGAGCGATATCCAATCAGGGGAGCAAGAGGCCTCGCTCCTGACTGCGAGGAAAGCGCCTGCCGCCTGTCAAACATTCTCCTTGGGCGGAAAAGCCCTGGATCTTCCATGTACCACCGTATCGCACTCACCATGCGGTGCTCGTCGCCTTTGTGAACTTGCGCGCGAACGAAAAAGAAGCACGTATCTGTGCGGTCGCCGCGCTGGGGGACAACGAGTGTCCAGTAAGATGTTGATCTTCTTGCACTCAAACCTGCAACCAGAACGTATGAGTGGCCGAACGAGGGTCGTTGACCTTTCGTTTCAGGGGCGAAGTCGCACTGACGGTCTCATGCTCCGAGCACGGGCTCCTTGCCGGTGAAGGCCCTGAGTATATTCGCCGTCAGGCGCGAAAGACCGTTGTCGCAGCCGTTCCAGGCCAGGGCGCCGGCATAGGCGATGGAGCCGACCGAAAATACCCAGCCGCCTCCATCGATCGGAAACAGGACCATGTCCGATCTCACCACGTCAGGCCGCTGTGCGCCTCCCTGATCCGGGAGCGAAAGAGTGAGATCCTCGATGACGAGCTGATACTCGTTGCCAAGCCCGGTCGAAGTCCCGAGCACATAGGCATGCTCGGGACTTCCGAGCGTAACGTCGTACCTGTCGACCTCGTCTCCCACCGCTCCACCCAGCACATAGCCGTAATCGCCGACGATTTCCTCAGTGATGCCGTCGAACAATTTCGCGGCGGGCGAATTGTAGCTCGCCTCCAGACGCCGATAGCCGCAGCCCTTCGACCATCCCTCCGATGCGAAGCCCACGCCCAGCATCTTGTTCGGGGCGCGGCCGCGCGTGCGCCAGATGCCGCCGGCTTCAGTCGTCGCAACATGGGTCCGTTCGCCATAGGGGGCATCCCAGCAGCGCGTGCCGCTGTTGTCGCGGCGCACCTCGATGACCCAGGGCTTTGCACCGATCCGGCTCGTTACCCAGTAGAAGCCGTTGCCGCCAAGATACATGACCCGTCCGCCGTCATGCAGGTATCCGTCGAGGATATCGAGGCCGGTTCGTGTCCAGTATTCCGGGTGCGAGCCCGTGACGATCGCCGCGTACCGGTCGGCCAGGTTGCGGCCGCCACGTTCGAAATCCTCGTCGGTTGCGACATGATATTCGATGCCGAGGTGCTCCAGCCATTCGACGATGTACATGTCGACGGGAAAGTGACGGTACGAGCCCGTTAGCCAGTTCGGAAAACCAGGGCGGACGTTGAACAGCGGCCGTCTGCGGCCCGAATAGCGAACCGGCGTTCCGTCGGCATGGGTATCGTAGCAGGAGCGGCCCGGCTCCGGATGTGAGAACAGGTACTGTTCGTCCTCGGGCACCACCTTGTCATGAGGCATCACCGATGAGAAATCGAGCGAAGCCAGGTGGTCGTTCGCATAGGCCAGATAGGTGTTGGTCGGCACCAGGAACAGCACGGGTGCCGAGGTGCCCAGTACCGGTCTGACAAACAGCGGAAAATGATTGCGGCGTCCGCCGGCCTCGAGCCGAACTGCGTAGACTCCGCTTTGAAGGTCCTCCGGCAGGCGGAATTCGAGATTATACCTCCAGCCGGCATCCACCATGTCGTCGTCGTGGAATTGCAGCGCACAGTACTGCTCGGGAACTTCGACGAAGGAGTCGCTTCGCCCGTCCCAGTTGCGTCCGGTCACACCGCGCTCGACGCCGTTGACAAGGTGCCCCTGTTCGCCTCCAGCGTCCGGCTCAATCGTCTCCGACGCGAAGTCCCTGCCGAGTTTCCATGCTGCCCATGCCGGCTGCGTGGGAGTCTTCCCCGCGTGCCATGCGGCGATAATCTCGGCGGATGGCTTCGCGAGGTGCAGCGTTGGCGAGTCGATCTTGCCGTTATATGGCTCCAGCGGCGACCCGGACCGGCCGATGCCGGCCGCCGCGAGCAGGAGCGTCGCCGCATTTGCCGTCGCGCCGGTTGCCGCGCGGAGTGTGCGTTGTGCCCCAACCTTGGCATCAAGACGCCTGAGGTCGATGCAGACCTCGCCGTCGCCGATGGTAGTCAGGATCGAATACCAGTGTTTGGCGATGATCGCATCCGGCAAGACCGCGAGCGTTGCGCTGCCCATTCGAAGCGCAAGACCGCCTGAGATGATGACGAGCGCGACGTCGCCAATCGACCAGATGGCCTGGGGCGCGCTCCGCTCGGGGACGGTCGGCCATGCCCAGCAATGGACGCTGATCGCCGCATCGTTGATCGGTGAGGGAAGCGGAAATTCGGCGTGCGAGCCGACCACCGTGGATTGCACGCCGCCGGAAACGGTGCGGTCGAGCACCGACGAGAAATCGACCACCTTGCCCTCGATCGCTTCGTCGCGCCCGGGACCCGAGACCAGTCGCACGAGGCTTGCGTGGACGGTGGCGTGCGGCGTGCTGATCGCGAGCCGGACGACATCGCCGGGCTCGCAGAACCACTCCTCGAAATAAGCCTGGATATCCATCTGACGCCGCCCACGCTCGCTGGTTAAGTCCGCTTCGGACGCGCAATGTCCGAGCGCGCGCCCATCATTCGCGGATCAAAGCCGGCGGGGAAACATCTGTTGCGGCATTCTGGAGTCCGGGAGCAACAACACTGGAGAAGCGGACAGGCGCACCGCGGCTGGTCCCGAAAGTCCGCGTCACAATCCGCGCAGGAACCGGTCGCCGAGCGCGACCGTTCCGTCGGTGTAGCCCGTACCCAGGCGTCGCGCGGTTTCGGTGTCCGAATGCGAAGCGAGCCAGGCCGTCAGCAGCATGCGCCTGAGCATCACGAACGCAGGCAGCATGGCCTCGTCGTCGCGCGAGACCGGTGCGACGGTCCGGTATCCCGCAAGCCACGACTGCTGGAGCAGGTCCATCACCGGCTCGTGCTCGATGAAGCTGACGGCCGCGGCGAAGTCATAGAAGAACCACGAGAAGCCGCAATCGTCGAAGTCGATGACGCCGAGCCGGTCGCCTTCGACGAGCAGGTTGGCGAGGCGGAGGTCGGCGTGAACGAGGCCAAACCGCTGCTCGCCCCGTCCGTAAGCCTCGACGCGCCGTTCAAGTTCGTCGGCGACCCTCTGCAGCAGCCTGCGGCCATCGTCGCGCAGGCCAAGACCGGCGCGCCAGTCACCCCATAGTGGCCGGCGGCCCAGCATGGCATCGAAATCCCAGACCTTGCGCTGGAACGTTGATGGCATTGTCCATCGGCGGCTGTGCGCGTGAAGCCGCGCGCTGGTCGCGCCGAGCTTGCCGAACCAGGTGGCCAGATCGTCCGAGGCGTCCGGCTCCTTGCCGCTGAGGAATTCGAATGCAACGACGTGTCGTGTCGCGCCACTCAGGGGAATGGGGCATAACAGGTGTCCCTCCCGATCGGCGACCGGGCGCGGCGTGAGCACCACGTTGTCTGCGATCACGGCGTCGATCCAGGCGAGCTCGGACGCAATCTCGTCAGGTGAGTGATAGCCGGGCCGCTGCACGCGCAACACGAGTTTTTGCCGAGCGGCCGGATCCTGCGCGAGAAAGGTGGTGTTCTCGGAATGGCTGAGAAAGGCGAGCGTCGATTGCGATGATAGTCCCCAGCGCGGCAGGCTCGCGGCAAGAGAGGCCTGCATGCTCTCGATGAGGCCGGGAGTCATCATCGCGGCCAACCGACCGTCTCGGGCTCCGCGAGGTCAAGAAGGCTCGCGATGATGCGATCGGGAACGACGTCCGCCACCGCATTGAAAGGGACGTCGCTGACGAGCAGGATCGACCGCATGCCGGCGGCCTTTCCTGCTGCGATATCGGTGCCGATCTGGTCGCCGACCATGACGGTCTCATGCCGGGCGGTGCCGAGATGCGCCAGCGCCTGTTCGATCAGGAACGGTTGCGGCTTGCCTAGCACGATCGGCTTCGTATTGGGAACGGCCGCTGCAACCGCGGCCGTGATCACGCCGACGCAGGGATCGTAGCCGTCATGAACCGGCGTCAGGACATCGGGATTGGTGGCGATGACGGTTGCGCCGGCGAGTGCGGCCCTGACCGCGGTGCGCAGCTTGGCGTAGTCGAGCGTGGCATCGAATCCGAGCACGACGATCTTGGGCTCGACGTCGGTCAGGTGATAGCCACTGTCCTCGATCGCCTCGAGCAGTGGTCGTTCGCCGATCGCAAACACGGGCGTGGTGCGCGGCCAGCGCCGTTCGAGCAGGGACGTGACCGCCGAAATCGTCGTGAAGACCTGTGACGGTTCGGCCGGAATGCCGATGCGGCTCAGCTTGGCGGCAAATTGCGCGGCGGATTTCGTCGAATTGTTGGTGACGAACGCATAGGGCAGGCCCCGCTCGCTCCATCCGCGAAACGCCTTGACGGAGTCGTCGATCGGAGTGTCGCCGCGATAGGCGACGCCGTCGAGATCCGAGATGACGCCGCGAATGGGATGGTCGGCCGGAGCAATGCGCTGTTCCAATGCTGGGATTCCGTTCAGTTCCGCGAGCGTGATCATATGGTTGCCTGCACGGCGTTGCTGCTCTGTGCATCCATGATTTGTGTGCTGCACATTGGAAAGGCGTCCTTGCCTTGCCGGTGTGCGCCATGCTTCCGGGAGCGGAAAATCTCCGTGCGCGACTGCGGCGCCCCGGGAGTGTCAGCAACGGAATCGTGGAGCAGCAGGAATCGGGCGATTGCGGCCTTTGGTCTAGGCTTTGCAGGCGTGAAAGCCACGATTTGTGCAAGACGATCGAAACGGCTGAGTGCCTTGCGGCCTCGAGAGCAGTTTCAGCGTTGCCGAAATCATCGAGGGATTACCATATGATCAACCGCAGAGACTTGATGTTAGGGGGACTGGCCGGGGCCGCGGCGTTCGGCTTCGGGCGGGTCAATCCCGACTTTCTTGTGAATTCCGCCTTTGCCGCCGAAGGCAAGACACTGCGCTTTCTCGGCGCGGAAGCGCTGACCGGCAACTGGGACCCAACCACCCATACCAATCTCGGCCAGCTCATCGTCGAGGGCTTCGTGTTCGGCTATCTGACGCGGGCGCCGATGCGGCCGGAGAAGCCGGACGAGCTGATCTTCGAGCTGGCTGAATCGATGAAGCCCATCGACACCTATACGATGGAGGTGAAACTCAGAAAGGGCGTCAAATTTCATGACGGGACCCCGTTCACAGCGGCCGACGTCAAGGCGACCTATGAATATGGCTGCCAACCCGATCGTCCGGCGCAGTGGTACCCCGGTCTCGTCACCGTCGACGTCGTCGACGACTACACCTGCCACATCAACACCAAGGCGCAGGGCTATCCGGCGACGCTCTACTACTACCTGTCGTCCTTCCTGCCGATCATGTCGGCCAAGGACGTTGCCAACAAGGCGCAGCTCTCGGCGCGCATGAACGGCACGGGCCCCTACAAATATGTCGAGCAGAAAGGTGACACCACCGTTCTCGCCGCCAATCCCGACTTCTTCCTCGGCGCAGCGAAGATCCCGGGTGTCGAGTATCACTTCGTCGGTGACACCACGACGCGCACGCTGTCGCTGTTGAACGGCGAGGCCGACATCATCGAGCGGCTCGAGCAGGAGCAGGTCGAGACCATCTCGAAGGATGCCCGCTTCAGCATCCACAAGGCGGTTTCGGTCGAGAACAAATACCTGTTCTTCCGCTGCTCGAAGAAGCCGTTCGACGATCCGCGCATTCGCCTCGCCGCATGCTACTCGATCGACCGCAAGCAGGTGCTCGACGTGCTCGGCGTCTCCGGCATCTATTCCAAGGCGCACATCTCGCCGGTCAAGTTCGGCTATGCCGAGGTGGCCGACTATCCTGAATTCGATCCGGACAAGGCGCAGAAGCTGCTCGCGGAGGCCGGCTTCCCCAAAGGCCAGGGCCTGCCCGAGCTCACCTATTACACGTCGGTCGGCTTCTATCCGAAGACGAAGGAATATGCCGAGTTGATTACCGGCATGCTCCAGGAGCAGGGGTTCAAGGTCAATCTGCAGACGCTCGAAGTCGCGGCGTGGGGTAATTTGCTTTACGACAAGCCCGGCGGCGGTGAGGGCAACATGATCGACTGCGGCTGGTGCACCGGCTCGCCCGAGCCGGATCTCGTCCTGCGCACCCACTTCCACTCCTCCTCCAAGCGCATCACCGGCATCGTCGACAAGGACATCGACGCGGTGCTGGACAAGGAGCGCAACGCCACGACAATCGAGGAGCGCAAGAAGATCCTGCAGACCGAGACGCTGCCGACCATCGCCAAGAAGGCCCCGGCGCTCGCGTTGTTCACCTCGGTCTTCATCCATGCCTACAGCAAGAAGCTGGATGGTCTGTACATCTATCCGAACGGCATGCAGGACATGACCAAGGCAACATTGGCATGATGATTGCTCGGCAGGCCGGGTACGCCCGGCCTGCCGGTTCGCGAACGCAGGCCGGACTGGTCGGGTCTGGTCCTCATGAATTGCAAGGGTAGCTCTTCTCGATGTTGATCCTGGAATTCCTGGTCAAGCGGATCGCGCAGGGCATCCTGATCGTCGTCATCACGTCGTTGATCATCTTCACGCTGCTGCGCGTGGTGCCGGGCGATCCCGTGCGCCTGATCGTCGGCGGCATGGCGCCGGCCGACGTGGTCGAGAAGGTCGCGACCAAGATGGGGCTGCGCGACCCCATCATCGTGCAATATGGTCGGTACATGCGCGGGCTGGTACAGGGCGATCTCGGGCAATCCTATTTGCGGCCGCGCAGCGGCATGATCGCGACCGGCGGGCAGTATGTTGACCCGACCAAGTCGGATATGGCGCCGGTGATCGATCTCATCCTCGAACGCCTGCCGTTCACGCTGCAACTGGGCGGAATGGCGCTCGTGTTCGCGCTGCTGCTGTCGTTTCCGATCGGCATCGCGGGCGGGCTGCACCAGCATCGCTGGCAGAATGCGTTGGCGTTCGGAATGCAGTCGCTGTTCGTCTCGATTCCGAATTTCTGGCTCGCGATCGTTCTGATCCTGTTTCTGTCGGTGAAGCTGAAGCTGCTGCCGGCGCTCGGTTACCAGGGATTTTCCTATGTCATCCTGCCGGCCTTCGTGCTCGCGGTGGAGATCGCCCCCTTCATCATCCGCACGCTGACGACCTCGCTCGGCGAGGTCATGCAAGCGCCGTTCATCGATGAGGCGCGGGTGCGCGGCCTGTCTCGCCGCCGCATCGTCTATTCGCACGCCCTGCGCAACGCGGCAGTGCCGCTAGTCAACCTGCTCGGGATCCAGCTTTCGACGCTGATCGGCGGCGTTCTCGTGATCGAATACATTTTCGACTATCCTGGCCTCGGCAATCTGACCGTGGTCTCTGTCGTCGGGCGCGACTTTCCGGTCATCCAGGGCATCGCCATCACGACCAGCGCCGTCTTTGTCTTCATCAATATCATCGTGGATTTGGTCGCCTATCTGGTCGATCCCCGCGTGGAGATCTGAGCATGACGGCCACCACGATCATCGCCGAGGAGCCCGCCTTGCCGGCGGCCCCAATCCGTTCCGTCAACCGCCGCATCATGGCCGCCGCCTGGCGCATGCCGAGCTTCAAGATCGGTTTCTTCATCTTCATGGCGCTGGTGCTGGCCTCGGCCATCTATCCCGAGGTGTCCTCGATCAGTGCGACCAAGATGGTGGTGAAGGACAAGTTCATGTCGCCGGTCTTTCTCGGCGACAAATGGACCTGGGATCATCCGCTGGGTACGGATCAGCTCGGCCGCGACATGCTGATGCGCAGCCTGATCGGCCTGCGCTATTCGCTGCTGGTCGGCGTCGTCACGGTCCTGCTCATCTTTGTCATCGGCTGCGGCCTTGGCCTGTTCGCCGGCTTCAAGGGCAAATGGTGGGACACCGTCATCATGCGGATCACCGATGCCCAATTGTCGATTCCGATGATCATCCTGGCGATCACCATTCTCGGCGTGTCGCGGCCGACGGTGCCGACCATCATAATCGTGCTGGCGCTGTCCGGCTGGCCGCTCTACGCGCGCGTGGCGCGCAGCGCCGCGGTCACCGAGCGCGGCAAGGAATATGTCCGCGGTCTGCGCGTGCTCGGCGCCGGGGACTGGCGGATCCTGTTTCTGTTCGCCGCGCCGAACATCCTGCCGCCGATCGCATTCGTCGCCGTGCTCGACGTCGCACGCATGATGATCTTCGAAGCGATCCTCGGCTTCCTGGGGCTTGGCATCCAGCCGCCGACGCCGAGCTTCGGCAGCATCATCGCCGACTCCCGCAAATACCTGATCAATGCCTGGTGGATCGCGACCACGCCGGGCGTGTTCCTGGCTATCGCGCTTACCTCGATCAACCTGATGGGGTCGGCGCTCGAGAAGGCGCGCAACCGCATCTATGGGGGTCTCTGAGATGGATCTCTCGCTCATTCTGGAGGTCGACGACCTCACGGTCGGTGCTTCGGCGCCGGGCGCCGCGCCGATCCTCGATCACATCTCCTTCCGCCTCAACACGTCGGAGATCTTCGGCATCTATGGCGAAAGCGGCGCCGGCAAAACCGTGCTCAGCCGCGCATTGGCGAATTGGCTGCCGGAAAGTCTGGCGTATCGCTCCGGACGGGTCACGTTCGCCGGCCACGACATTCTCGGCGCCGGGGCGCGCGAGGTGCGGATCGGCCGCGACATCGCCTATATCGGCTCCAAGCCGCAAAGCTCGCTCGATCCGACGATACCGGTCGGCACCCAGATCGCGGAAAAGCTGCACAGCGTCAGGCCCGAATGGAATCCGCGCGAATGCCGCGAGCGGGTCGTGCAGCTCCTCGGCGAGGTCCGGATTCCATCGCCGAAGGAGCGCTATTGGGACTACCCGGCAAAATTTTCCGGCGGCATGATGCAGCGCGCGATGATCGTGGACGCGATCTGCGCCGAGCCCGCCGTCCTGATCGCCGACAACATTACCCAGCCGCTCGATGTCACCATAGCGGCACAGATCGTGGCGCTGCTCCACGACCTGTGCCTGCGCCACAGGATGGCGACAATCTATCTGTCGTCTTCCTTGCCCACGCTCGGCCAGTTCGGCGACCGCACGGCCGTGCTCCATCAGGGCCGGTTCGTCGAGCAGCAAGCGTTTGCCGGCCTGCTCGCCTCGCCACAGACCGACTACACGCGCAAGGCCATTGCCAGTGTGCCGCGCATGTGGGCGACCACCGAGGGCCCGCTGGCCCGCCGCAAGGCGCAAGACGAAGTGCCGCTGATGAAGGTGGAGCACGTTGTTCGGACCTATCGCGCGCGCAAGCGGGGGACGTTCAATACCTACAGCAACGTGCAGGCGGTGCGCGGCGTAACGCTCGACATCATGCCGCGCGAGAATTTCGGCATCGTCGGGGAATCCGGTTGCGGCAAGTCGACCCTCACGCGCCTGCTGGCCTGGCTGGAGGTTCCCGACAACGGCAGCATCGTCCTCAACGGCACGTCGCTCGGGGCGTTGTCGCCGCGCGAGCTGATCCGCACCCGCAGCGAATTCCAGCTGCTGCTGCAGGATCCGTACAACGCGCTGCCGCCGCGCACCACCGTCGGCCGCATGATCGAGGAGAGCCTGCTGATCCGCGGCAATGTCGCCCGCGCGGACCTGCGCAGCCGGGTCATCGCAGCGATGGCCGAGGTCGGTCTTGCCGCCGAGCTCTATGACCAGCTCCCGAACACGCTCTCCACCGGAGAGCGCCAGCGCATCTCGATCGCGCGTGCCCTGATCCTCGATCCCAAGCTGCTGATCCTCGACGAAACCTTGTCCGCGCTGGATCAACGCGAGCAGTCAAGGCTGATCGACCTGTTCTCGAATCTGCAGGAGAAGAACGACCTCACCTATGTCTTCATCTCCCATGATCTCGCAATGGTGCGCAGGGTCTGCACCCGCATTGCCGTGATGTATCTCGGTGAGATGGTCGAGATCGCCGACAACCGCGAGCTGTTCTTCGATCCCCAGCATCCCTACACCAAGGCATTGCTCTCGGCCGCCCCGACGCTGGAGGAGAAGCCGTTCAACCCGGCGGACTTCTTGCTGGAGGGCGAGCCGCCGAGCCCGATCGATATCCCGGCGGGATGCAGCTTTGCCTCGCGCTGCCCGAAGGCGTTCGGCCGCTGCCGGCTGGAGACGCCGAAGTTGGTCGAACACGCGCCGGGGCGCTTCGCCGCCTGCCACCTTCTCGACGGCGAGCCGGCGCAGGCCGCGGCCTGAGCGCTCAGGGCCGTGGCTTGAACGGCCAGTCCATCGCGAACGAGCGCATGTCCTCCAGCGCCTTGGTCACCTGCAGCACGCCGAGATCGTCGAAGCGGTGCCCGGTCACTTGGACGCCGATCGGCAGATGGCGGGAATCGAATGCCATGCAGACGGTGGAGGCGGGCTGGCAGGTCTGGTTGAACATGGCGGTGAACAGCGTGTGCGCGAGCGGCATCTCACGCGACACGCCGGGCTCCTCGGCCGGGAAATTCACCACCGGTAGCGTCGGGGCGATGACATAGTCCCAGCCCTCGAAGGCCGCGAGCAGCGCCGCCTTCATCTTGGCGATCTGGCCCAGCGCCCGGTAGAGGTCGGCGCCCGAATGTTTCGCCCCGCCAAGGCACCATGCGCGAACGTAGGGATTGATGTCGCGTGCGGTGTCGCCATGCGGCGGCAGCGATGCATATTCGAGATAGCCGCGCACCTGGAGGAACAGGTCGATCGGCGCATAGGCGTCGTCGGTGAGCGGAGAGGTGAACGGCTCGACGATCGCGCCGGCGCCGGCGAGCAGCTTGCCGGCCGCATCGACCGCGCTGCGAACCGTAGCTTCGGCCTTCATGCCGAAGCCCATGTCGGTGAGGACGCCGATCTTCAGTCCCTTCACGTCGCGCTTCAGATGCTCGTGATAGCGCACGCCATCGGCGGGCAGGCTCCAGATGTCGCGCTCGTCCTGCCGCGTCAGCACGGTCAGCAGGCGCGCGATATCATCCACGCTGCGACCCATCGGGCCTGCCATGCGCATGGTGTCGGCCGGCAAATGCGGCACACGGCCATGGGTCGGCTTCAGTCCGGCCAGTCCGCAATGGGCGGCCGGAAGGCGGACCGAGCCCGCGATATCCGTGCCGACGGAAACATAGCCGGCGCCAGCGGCGACGGAGGCGCCTGCGCCGGCCGACGAGCCGCCGGTATTCCAGGCGAGCCCCCAGGGGTTGCGGGTAACGCCGTGCAGCGAGCTGATGCCCGACGCCATCAGGCCGCAATCCGGCATCGTGGTCTTGGCAAAGATCACCGCGCCGGCCTCGCGGAGCGCGATCGCCGGCGGCGAATCGTAGTTGGACGGCGGCAGGGCACGGTTGGCGCCGATGCCGTGAAAATAGGGCCAGCCGATCATGGCGACGCTGTCCTTGACCGTCATGGGGACGCCGTCGAGCGGACCCAGCGCGGTTCCCACCTTCCATCGCGCTTCCGAGCCTTGCGCGCTTGCGATGGCTTGCTCCGGACGGAAGCAGAACAGCGCATTGATCGCGGGATTGACCGCCTCGGCATGGCCGAGCACGGTTCGCAACACCTCCACCGGCGACAATGCGCGCGATGCGTAGGCCTCCGTCAGCCCCGCAAGGCTCATCCCGATCAGTTCCGCAGCAGACATCTTGGCCTCGACAAATGGCGTTCTGGATCAGTGTCCGGATAGCGAAAGTCGCCCCTGTCGGGGTAGTGCCGCTGCCGCAAGGGCATGATTTGGTGGAGTGCGAGGCATCCCTTTTGCATCTGTCTTGATCGAATTTGTCATCAAACCGGGAGGCCCGCGACAGGCGGGCCGAACGACACCCGCGAGAGATCAGAAGTCGTCATGAGCCAATCTGGAACGCAAATCGCCACGGTCCGGAACTACATTGCCGGGCTCCCGGGATGGGGGACGGGCGATATCGTGATCGAGCCCGCCATTCCGGTCCTCGCCTCGCCAAGCTGGCGCGGGGTCGACGGCGCTCCCTGGCGCGCCACCAGGAACGGAAGCGGCGAGAGCATCTTCATCAAGAACATGGATGTGGATGCCAAGCTCTACATCGACGTGGCCTGCGCGTTCGAAGCGGCCCGGCGCGCATCCGATCTCGGTATCGGTCCCAAGGTGCTTGCGGCGGATCCGGACGCGGGACTTCTGGTCATGGAAGATCTCAACCGTGGCTGGCGGGTCGGCACGCTGGAGCGGATGCTGGAGCCGAAGATCGTCGACGCGGTCATCGCGGCGCGGCGCCTGTTCCAGGCAGGGGCGCCTCTGCCGCGGCGCATGGGAGTCTTCGACGAGATCGAGCATTTCTACGAGGCGGCAAAGGCCGCGAAGGCGCAACTGCCGTCTGATGCGGAATGGCTGGTCAAGGAGCTGCGTTTTGCGGCCGATGCCTTGAGGAAACTCGACATCAAACCGGTGCCAATCCATGGCGATGGCAATGTCTCGAACATTCTGATCAGCGACACCGGCGAGGTTCGCCTGATCGATTGGGATCGCGCCACGACGGCCGACCCGCTGGAGGACCTCGGCAGCTTCCTCGTCGAAGCCTTCGCGCAGGAGCCGGAGGCGCGCGACGCCTTCAGCCGCAACGCCGGCGGATTCGACGAGCGCGCATTCAGCCGCGCCCGCATCTACGGCATGGCGGATGATCTGCGCTGGGGCCTGATCGGCGCCGTGCTCGCCGCGCGGTCGGCGCGCAACACCTTTGAGTTTTACAAGTTCGCCAGCTGGCGCTTCGTACGTTGCCGCATGACGGTCCGGGAGCCGCGCTTTGGCGAGATGCTTCGGAGGATCGCATGACTGTCCGCAGGAAGCTCGGCGAGGGAGCGACAGTCCACGAGCGCAATATCGAGGCAGCGATCGCCCGCGTGCCGCAATGGCACGGCAAGGGGGCGGCCTATACCCCGCTGGTCGGCGGCCTCATGAATCAGAACTGGCTGGTCGAGATATCCGGCGATGGACGGCGCTACTTCATCAAGGTGCCCGGCGAGGGCTCGGAGATGTTCATCGATCGCGTGACCGCCAACGAGGCTGCGCGCAATGCCCACGCCATGGGCGTTGCGCCCGAGGTGATCTTTTTCGACGCCACGGACGGGCTCGAGATCAGCGAGTTCCTCGAAGGCTATCGCGCCTGCACCAATGCCGATTTCGGCGATGCCGCCATCCAGGCCGACGTTCTCGACCTTTACCGCCGCCTGCATGCCGGCCCGAAGCTTGGCCAGACCAAGACCATCTTCGACATGATCGAGGAACATATCGAGCAGGGCAGGGAGCTCGGCGCGCATTTCCCGCAGGACATGTCCTGGCTGATGCATCGCTACAATCAGGCCAAGTCGGCGTTCCTGGCGTCGGGTCTCGATCTCGTGCCGTGCTTCAACGATCCGATGCCGGGCAATTTCCTGATCTCGGCGGAATCAGGCGCCCCAAAGCCGATGAAGCTGATCGACTATGAGTTCGCATCCAACAACGAGCGTAGCTATGAGCTCGGCGTCCTGTTCGCCGAGATGTTCTTCGACGAGCATCTGACGGAGGCCCTGATCGAGCAATATCTGGGCGAGGTGCGGCCGCAGATGGTCGCGCGCGTGATACTCAACCGAGCGCTCGCCGATCTGAAATGGGCGTCATGGGCGGTCGTGAACAGGAAGCTCAAGGACTGGGATTTCGACTATCAGAAGTACGGCGTCTGGAAATACATGCGTGCCCGCGACGTGATGTACGATCCCCGCTGGGATGGCTGGTTGCGGCTCGTCTGAGCCGCGCGACAGGAGGGCTTCCGCAGTTATTGATTGAGGATCGCGAGCGCCTGCTCGAGCAGGCTGTCGTTCGCGGCCGCGATGATCCGGCCATCGGATTCCGGCGACAGCGGCCGCCCCTGCCAGTCGCGGACGATGCCGCCAGCGCCCTCGACCACCGGAATCAGCGGCATGAAGTCGAACGACTTGAGGGAGGTTTCGACCACGAGATCGCAGTGGCCGGATGCGAGCAGGCCATATTGGTAGCAGTCGCCGCCAAATCGCCGGAACATGGCCTTCTGGCTGAGCGCATCGTAGCGGGCCCAGTCGCTCGGCGTGAAGAAGTCCGGCGATGACGTGTAGATCTGCGCGTCTTCCAGTCGCGTGGTGCGGCTCACCCTTGCCAGCTTGCCGTTGAAGGTGGTGCCTTGCCGGGTGCCGTACCACCGCTCGGCCAGCGCGGGCATATCGATCATGCCGGCGGTGATCGATCCATCTCTCTCGTCGGCGAGCGCGACGAGCGTGCCGAACAGCGGCATGCCGGAGATAAAGCTCTTCGTTCCGTCGATCGGATCGAGATACCACGTGTAGCGGTCCCCGGCCGTCGATCCCATCTCCTCGCCGAGGATGCCGTGATCGGGGAAGCGCGAACCGATCAGCTGCCGTAGCTCCATTTCGATCGCACGATCGGCGATCGTGACCGGCGTCAGGTCCGGCTTGCGCTCGAAATCGACGCGGGAACGGAAGTGCGTCACGGCGATTCGTCCGGCCACGTCGGCAAGCTCGTTGAAGAACGAAGCGAGCTCGCTTGCGGATAATCTGTCTTGAATGTCGTCCAATGGTCGCTCCGGGCGGGAGGCGTGCCGACGTCGCGGGACGCACGACGCCTTGCCTTGGGATGGGGCGTTACGCGGTCTCGTGGACCGACTGCTTGTCGATCTCCCAATAGGGGGAGTCGAATCCATTGCGCCGCGCCACTCGGGCGGCAGGGCTCCTCGGCTGCGGCGAGCGCACGCCAGCGGCCGGCTGCGGCGCCGACACGGGCGCCTGGCGAACGTCGCGGGGCGCCACCTTGAAGTGCCGGCTGAAGCAGCGGGAGAAATGCGACACGTTCTTGAAGCCGACTTCGTAGGCGACCTCCGAGACGGTCCGCCGGCCCTTCGGATCGGCGACTAGGATTTCATACGCCCGCTGCAGCCGCTTGGTCTGGACGAACTGGCTGACCGTCGTCTCGTTGTCGTTGAACAGGCTGTACAAATAACTGAGCGAGATGCGGCTCGACGCCGCGATCTTCTTCGGCGACAACGACTGGTCACCGAGATGGCTCTCGATGAAGTCGACGATCCGGCGGCGCAGGTGATAGCGCGCGTTGCGCACATCGGTTGCGGCGCCGCGATCCTCCGATCCGATGGTCAGCGCGACGAAGCTGATCATTTCGGTCGCGAGCGCCTGGGGGTTCGGCGGCGGTGAGGCGACGAACAGTTCGGCCACGCTGCGGATCATGCCCGCCAGCAGGTGCGTCATCTGTTCGTTTGGCTTGAAGCGGCGACTGATGTGATCTTCAACCGAGACGAGCCGGCCGCGCAGCTCGGCGGCCGGAATCCGCAACATCAGGAAGCGTGCGGTCTTGTCAGACGACAATTCGTAGAAGGCGAGCTCGCTGAGCAGGACATATTCGCCGGGACGTGCGATCCCGATGCGGCTGTCCTGGCTGAATGCGACGCATCCAGTCTGCGGAAACACCAGCACATAGGCGGCATCGTGGATGCAGGCAACGCGTTCCCAGTTGCGGGCAAAGGCGTGGTCCGGCCCGACGAGTTCGAGATCGAGGCGTCCGATCCGGGTCCGCCAATCCTGCGTGGGACCGGGGCCCTTGTCGTTGCCAGCATGAAGGCCGGTGTGTTCCTCGCGGGAAGCAACAGATGTCAGGCGTGCCATGGCTGGGCCTTTCTCAGGGTTGCGCAACGATGATCTCCGTTCCGGCTTCACGGAGAGCGGTTGCCAGAGCTCCCTCTGGCTGCCGATCGGTAACCAGGCGATCGATATCGGTCCAATGTGCGAAGACGGTGAGCGCACGCTGGTCGAATTTGCCGTGATCGGCCACCAGGATGGCTTCTGCGGCGCGCTTGGCCATCGCGCCATAGATGGCGCCGGCCTCATCGTCGGCATCATTCGCGCCGCGCGCGCTGATGCCGGTCGCGCTCACGATGGCGCGGTTGGCCTCATAGCTGTTGATGTTCGCGATCGTCTGCGTGCCGAACACATAACCTTCGGTGGGGTGATAGCGGCCGGGACAGCAGAGCACGCGGATCGACGGATTGACGGCTAGCGCGGCCGCAATGGCGTAATCATGGGTGATCACGGTGATGTCGTGCGCGCGTGAGGCCAGCCGTCGCGCGATGTGAAACGTGGTCGCGCCGGCGCCGAGCATCAACACCTCGTTCGGCAGGATCAGGTCGGCGATCACCGCGGCCATCGCCTCGCGCTCGGCGATCATGATCGCCTTGCGATCGGTCAGCGCCGGCTCGAGCGCGAAGGGACGGGACGCTCCGCCATAGGTGCGGTTGATGAGCTTCTGCTCCTGAAGCTCCATCAGATCGCGCCGGATGGTCTCGCCGGAGACGCCGAGCACGGCGGCGAGCTCGGAAGCCCGCAGCGTCGGCGCGGCGGTGAGTTGCGAGATGATGTGCTTGTGGCGCGCGAGCTTCGAGAGGCGGTCGCCGTCGGCCTTTCGTGGCCGCTTGTCGGCCGCAGCAGGGGCGTCACTCGTCATTCCGCTGTCTCTCCGGCTGCAAACCTCTCCAGCGTCCGTGCCATGATCGTTCCCCAAGTGATGTTGTGAGTCCACATCAATTGTGTGGCATATTCCTCATTTTTTGGGCGCCGTGCTGCCTATGGAATTCGCAAAGGAATCATGGCGATCACATAAGGCACTGAAACATATGAAGTATGGCTTTGGAATGCGGAGCGCATGTCTGACGTTCTGGTGTCTCTTGCCTGCAATCTGCTTTTCAGTTGTGGGGATTCGCACATAGATCCAAGGTCGCGGTGGAACGGCTGGGGAATGATCGCCGCAGGGGACGGCTTTGGTCCGCGCAGGCCGCGGGCCAAAGGAAAGGCAGGCGATGCAGCAGGAGAAAGCGATTCTGGCGTTGAACGCCTTCGATCAGAGCCGGGTGTCGTCAATCGACCCAGCGCTCGGCGAGGCGGTGCAACGACGCCTGCGTTCGTTCGGAAAAGCCTCGGTGCTGTTCTATCAGGAGCCGATCAGGATGGCTCGCGCCGAAGGCGTCTATATGTTCGACGTCGATGGTCGGCGCTATCTCGATCTCTACAACAACGTCCCGTCGGTCGGGCATTCGCATCCGCGCGTTGTCGAGGCGATAAGCCGTCAGGCCGGCCTGCTCAGCACGCACACACGCTATCTCAACGACGTCGTCGATGGCTATGCGGAGCGTCTCCTGGCGACGTTTCCGCGCGGGATCGATCATCTGGTCCTGACTTGCACCGGCAGCGAGGCGAATGACCTTGCGTTACGGGTCGCGAAAGTGACAACCGGGCGGATGGGCTTCATTGTCACGGAGACCGCCTATCACGGCAATAGCGCCGCAGTGACCGATGTCTCGCCGTCCTCGCGTCCCGGTCAGCCGCTGCCGCCCCACGTGCGGGCAGTTCCCGCACCCGAGATGTATCGCAATCCGGTCGGCGATCCCGGCCAGCGCTTTGCCGACAGCGTTGCCGCAGCGATCACCGATCTCGAGCGAAGCGGCTTCGGCTTTGCTGCGCTGCTGGTGGACACGATCTTTTCGAGCGATGGCATCTATGCCGACCCTGCCGGCTTCCTGGCCCCCACCGTGAAGCTCGTGCACGAACGTCAGGGACTGTTCATCGCCGACGAGGTGCAGCCAGGCTTCGGACGAACCGGGGCGGCGATGTGGGGCTTCGCGCGCCATGGCGTCGTCCCCGACATCGTCACGATGGGCAAGCCCATGGGCAACGGCTTTCCGATGGGAGGCGTCGCCATGCGCGCCGCGCTGCTCGATCGCTTTGCCGCGGAAGTGAAGTACTTCAACACCTTCGGCGGCAACCCGGTGGCCGCGGCCGCAGGCCTTGCCGTGCTCGACGTCATCGAGGACGAGGGCTTGATGCAGAATGCGCGCGAGGTCAGCCGTCACCTGATGGATGGATTGCGCGAGATCGGCAATCGCCACATGACCATCGGAGACGTTCGTGGTGCCGGCCTGTTCATCGGGCTCGAGCTGGTGCGCGACCGCGACAGCAAGGAGCCCGCGCCGGAGCTCGCTAGCCTGCTGATCAATCGCCTGCGCCGGCGCGGCATCCTGATCGGTGCTGCCGGTCCGTTCGGCAGCACGCTCAAGATTCGTCCGCCGCTGTGCTTCGGCAAGGACCACGCCGACATGTTCATCACCGCGTGCGACGAGGAGTTGCGCGAGGTGGCCGCGTCGTGACGCGATCGCCGATAGCCCGCGATGCCACAGAAGCCGAAGATTTGAAGATCATGGATGCAAGAAGCGTACGAACTATCGCCGAGGCGAAGGCCCTTGTCGAGGAGCGGGGCCTCTCCCACGTCAAGCTCGGCATCGTCGATCTCGACGGCGTCATTCGCGGAAAATATCTCGCGCGCGACAAGTTCGTCGGCGCGCTGGAGGCCGGCTTCAGCTTCTGTGACATCGTGTTCGGCTGGGACTCCAACGACCAGATGTACGACAACTGTGCATTCACCGGCTGGCATACGGCCTTTCCCGACGCGACCGCGCGCATCGATCCTTCGACCTGCCGCAATGTGCCGACGGAAGAGAACATGCTGTTCTTCCTCGGTGAATTCGAGGGCGCCGCGGCGGGGGTGTGTCCGCGCCGGCTGCTGCGGCGCGTCATTGACCGCGCCGAGGGCATGGGATTCTCGCCGTCCGTGGCCGCGGAGTTCGAGTTCTTCGTGTTCGACGAGACGCCGCACAGCGTGCGCGAGAAGGGCTTTCGCGGCTTGAGGAATCTCACGCCGGGCTGGTTCGGCTATTCCATGCTGCGCGCCTCCGTCGAGTCCGAATTTCATCGCTCGCTGCTCAAGCTCTGCAACGAGATGGACATGCCGGTCGAAGGCCTGCACACCGAGACCGGACCCGGCGTGCTGGAGGCCGCGATCCAATACACCGATGCGCTCGCGGCCGCCGACCGCGCCGTGCTGTTCAAGACCTTCTCCAAGGTCTGGGCCGAGCGTCAGGGCAAGATGCTCACCTTCATGGCCAAATGGTCGAACGCCTATCCCGGACAATCCGGGCATCTGCATCTGTCGCTGCGCGACCGGGACGGCAAGCCGGTGTTTCACCAGGGCGGCAGGCCCGGCGACATGTCCGACATCATGCGCTGGTTCGTCGGCGGCCAGCAGGCGCTGCTTCCGGAGCTGCTCGCGATGGTGGCCTCGACCGTGAACAGCTACTCGCGCCTGATCCCCGGCTTCTGGGCACCGACCGACGCGACCTGGGGAATCGAGAACCGGACCTGCGCGTTGCGCGTCATTCCCGGCAAGCCGGCCAGCCAGCGCGTCGAGTACCGCGTCGCTGCCGCCGACATCAATCCGTATCTGGCGATCGCGGCCGCGCTCGGATCGGGCCTCTGGGGAATCGAGCACAGGATCGAACCGGACGAGCCGATCATCGGCAACGCCTATGAGCGCAAGCATCCGCCCGAGCGCGCGTTTCCGCGCACGTTGTCGGAGGCGGCCGACCGGCTGGTCGCCTCGCAGGCGGCGCGCAACCTGTTTGGCGACGTCTTCGTCGATCACTACGCGATGACGCGGCAGTGGGAGGAGCGCGAGTTCCGCAAGGCCATCACCGACTGGGAGCTCGCTCGCTACTTCGAGATCATTTGAGACGGATCCTCCCTTCCAAAACGAGTGACATCACGTGAACGATATCGTCTGCATTTCGCCGGTCGACGGCAGCGAGGTTGCCCGGCGGCCTGTCGCAACGGGTGCCGAGGTCATCGCGGCTCTCGCGCAAGCACGGAAAGCGCAGCAGGAATGGTCGAGCATATCGCTCGCCGAGCGCAAGGCCATGATGCTCGCCTTCCTGCACGAGATGCGGGCGCAGAACGACGAGGTCGTTCCGGAGCTCGCGATGCAGATGGGCCGGCCGGTGCGCTATGGCGGCGAACTGCGCAGCCTGGAGGAGCGCGTCCGCGTGCTGGTCGAGCTCAGCGATGAAGCGCTGACGCCGATCGTGCCGACCGGGCAGCCCGGCTTCCGCCGCATGATCAAGCGCGTTCCAGCCGGCATCGTGCTGGTGATCGCGCCCTGGAACTATCCCTATCTCACCGCGGCCAACACCATCGTGCCGGCGCTGCTGGCCGGCAACGCCGTGATCCTGAAGCATGCCGCGCAGACCCTGCTGGTCGGTGAGCGCTTCCAGGCGGCGCTGGACCGGGTCGGCCTGCCCAAGGGGGTGTTCAGGACGCTCACGCTCGACCATGTCATGACCAGTGAGCTGATCTCATCGCGCTCGGTCGACCATGTGAACTTCACCGGTTCGGTCGCCGGCGGCCGGGCGGTCGAGCGGGCGGCGGCCGGGACATTCATCAGCCTCGGGCTAGAGCTCGGCGGCAAGGATCCGGCCTATGTGCGGCCGGATGCCGATTTCGATTTCGCGGTCGAGCAGCTCGTGGACGGCGCCTTCTACAACTCCGGCCAATGCTGCTGCGGCATCGAGCGGATTTACGTGCATGAGCGGATCTATGACTCCTTTGTAGACGCCTTTGCCGGCCTGACCGCGCGCTACCGGCTGGGCAACCCGCTGTCGCAGGACACGACGCTCGGCCCGATGGCGGCGACACGCTTTGCCGATACCGTCCGCGCGCACATCGGCGAGGCCGTCGCAAAAGGCGCGCAGCCTCTGATCGATCCGGCCCGGTTCCCGGCGGACAAGATCGGTACGGCCTATCTGATGCCTCAGGTCCTGGTCGGCGTCGATCACTCCATGCAGGTGATGATGGAGGAGAGCTTCGGGCCTGCGGTCGGCCTCATGAAGGTCTCCTCCGATCAGGAGGCGGTTGGCCTAATGAACGACAGCCCCTATGGCCTGACTGCATCGGTCTGGACCGAGGACGCCGCCGCAGCCGAACGTATCGGTGACGGCATCGCAACGGGCACCGTATTCATGAACCGCTGCGATTATGTCGATCCCGCCCTGGCGTGGACCGGCCTCAAGGACACCGGACGTGGTGTCGGCATGTCGCGCCTCGGCTTCGAGGCGCTGACTCGCCCAAGATCATTCCACCTTCGCATCGAGCATTGAGCATTGAGAGCAGCACATGGACGTTCAGATCACCGGCGCCTGGAATTTTCCGACGCGCGTCGTCACCGGCGCGGGCCGCATTGCCGAGCTTCCCGAGGCGTGCCAGACCAACGGCCTCACGAGGCCATTGCTGGTCACCGATCACGGGCTTGCCAAGACCGATCTCATCGCCAGCATCGTCGACCGTGTGCGCGAGGCGGGCATTCCGCTCGCCGTGTTTTCCGACGTGAAGACCAATCCGACCGAAACCAACCTGACGGCCGGCGTCGAAGCCTTCAAGGCCGGCGGTCATGACGGCGTGATTGCGGTGGGCGGAGGTTCGGCGCTGGACGTCGGCAAATGCGTGGCGTTCATGGTGGCGCAGTCGCGCCCGGTCTGGGATTTCGAGGACGTCGGCGATTGGTGGACGCGCGCCAACACCAAGGGCATCGCGCCGATCATTGCGGTGCCGACGACGGCAGGCACGGGGTCCGAGGTCGGCCGCGCCGGTGTGATCACTCGTGAGGATACCCATGAGAAGAAGATCATCTTCCATCCCATGATGATGCCCAGGATCGCAATCGAGGATCCCGAGCTCGCGGTCGGTCTCTCGCCGTTTCTCACCATGGCAACCGGCATGGATGCGCTGTCGCACTGCTTCGAGGCCTACTGCGTCAAGGCATTTCACCCGCTTGCCGACGGTATCGCGCTGGAGGGGATGAAGATCGTCGATAACTATCTACCGCGCGCGGTCGAGAACGGTCGCGACCTCGAAGCACGCGCCTACATGTTCGCCGCGGCCTCGATGGGAGCCACCGCGTTCCAGAAGGGGTTGGGCGCGATCCACTCGATATCCCATCCGGTCGGCGCCCGATACGATACTCATCACGGGCTGACCAATGGCGTGGTCTTCCCTTATGTCCTGGTCTGCAACAAGGCTGCGATCGCCGACAAGATTCCGCACATTGCCCGCGCGCTCAACCTGCCGAGCCAAGACTTCGATGCCGTGCTGTCCTGGCTGCTGGCCTTCCGCAAGAAGCTCGGCGTGCCGCATACGCTCGCCGAGCTCGGGGTGAAGGAGACCGACGCCGGAACGATTGCGGCCGATGCCGTCAAGGATCCGACGGCGGGTGCCAATCCGCGGCCGTTGACCGAGCCGGAGTTCAAGCAGCTGACGCTGGCCGCCATTCGAGGCGATCTTGGAAGCTGAGCCGTGCTGAGGCTGCTCGTTCTTGAGGGCAACACGCTGGCCGGCCGGCGACGGATCGCCGAGACGGCGGGCGCAATGCCTGCGGAGAGCTATGCGGCGGTCCTGCGGTCGCTTGCACCTCGCGTCGTCGTCGACATCGCGACACCGGCGGATGCGAGCTTCGCGCTGCCGCAACCGCTCGAAGCTTACCACGGCATCGCGATCACGGGATCGGCCCTCAATATCTACCAGCGAGAGGTCGAAGCGCTGCGGCAGATCGACCTCGTGCGCGAGATCTTCGTTCGCGGAGTGCCAATGTTCGGCTCGTGCTGGGGCTTGCAGCTCGCTACTGTCGCAGCGGGCGGCGAGGTCGGTCTCAACCCGGCGGGACGCGAGGTCGGATTCGCGCGAAGGATCATGCTAACGGCTGAAGGCCGCGCTCATCCCATGCATGCTGGCCGTGCGGCGGTGTTCGACGCGCCGGCCATCCACAGCGATATTGTCACCCGCCTTCCGCAGTCCGCAACCGTCACCGCCTGGAATAACATGTGCGAGGTTCAGGCGGCGGAGATCCGTTTCGGTCGCGGGCTATTCTGGGGTGTGCAGTATCATCCCGAATATCGCCTGCACGACGTCGTCGCCGTCATCCGGCGCTACGGACAGCTCCTGGTTGACGAGGGTTTCTTTGCCGATCTGGACGCGCTCGCGCGTTATGCCGGCGACCTCTCGGCGCTCGAGGCGGACGAACGGCGTGGCGATCTCGCCTGGAAACTGGCACTTCACCGCGACATTCTGAGCCATGATTGCCGGCAGACCGAGCTGAGGAACTGGATCGCATCGCTGGAGCAGACATGACCGCATTGCATGACCTCATCGCGCGCTTTGCCAGGATCGGTGCGACCGACGACGGTGGCGTGTGTCGGCTGGCTGGAACGGCGCGCGACAAGGAGGCGAGGGACCTCTTCTTGCACGAGATCGCCGATCGCGGCCTTGTTCCGAGGATCGATGCGATCGGCAATCTGTTCGGCGTGGCGATGCTGACACCGGCGTCCACGGACGTCGTCATGACCGGCTCGCACCTCGATTCCCAGCCGACGGGAGGGCGATATGACGGGGTCTTCGGCGTGCTCGCCGGGATCCTCGCGGTCGAGGCCGTCAGGGAGCGTTGCCGTGACAATCCCGGCGCCGCGCGACGCAACCTCGCCGTCGTGAACTGGACCAATGAGGAGGGTGCCCGCTTCCAGCCCAGCCTGACCGGCAGCTCGGTTTTCGCCGGCGCCCTGAGCCTGAAGGATGCATATGCGTGCAGCGACGCAGAGGGCGTCACCCTGGGCGAGGCGCTGTCCGCGATCGGCTATTGCGGGACGACGCCGCTCGAACACAATCCGGTGCGTTATGTCGAGTTGCATGTGGAGCAGGGCGATCGCCTGGAGCAGGCGGCTGGCGACATTGCCGCAGTGTCCGGCGCGTGGATGACGCGCAAGATATCGGTGATGTTCGAAGGCGACTACTCGCACACCGGACCGATGCCGATGGCGCTCCGCCGCGACGCACTGCGCGCAGCGGCCCGGGCTATCGAGGCGCTGTACCAGGAGGTCGCGAGGGAGACTGCGGGCGCCCATGCCTCCGCGGGGCGCATCAGCGTTTATCCCAACTCGCCGAATGTCGTGGCGGGCCGTGTTCGGGTCTGGTTCGAGATCCGGCATGAGGCCGAAGCCGTGGTCTCGGCGATCAGCGATCGCTTTCTGAAGCGAATCGCGCGTGAGTCGGGCGAGATCGGCGTTGGTATCTCGATCGCTGCCGACGAGAGGCGAGCGGGGACCGTGCTTGATCCCGGCGGCGTGGCACTGGTTCTTTCTGTCGCCGCGGATCTCGGCTTCAAGGCCATGACGTTCAAGACCATCACCGGCCACGACGCGCTGGCCATCCAGAAATCTGTTCCGTCCTCGCTGATCTTCGTCCCGAGCGAGGGCGGGCTCAGCCACAATCCGCGCGAGTTCACGGCGCCTGCGGCCCTCGACAAGGGCTACGCGGTGCTGACCGAGGTGCTGTGGAGAATGGTTACCGCGAAGGCGTGAGGCATTTCGGGTGGATGATGCCAAATGGGCGATGAAGGGACATCACCCGACAAGTAATTGATTTGCTGGTGGATCCGGCGGGACTCGAATCTGCAACCAGACCGTATGAGCGACGATCGCGTTCGAAGCTCGTCTGCCGCTTATCAAAGTAGACCGTTAGCTGATTTCCGCTTCTGCCCAAAGCCGAACTTTGCAGAAGGTTGCAATGTCCGCCTTCGGGAGGAAAGCCGACCAAGGCGAAGCGGACCGCCGAGGTCGGCTTGGACCCATATGACGGACCTCGTGCGCATTGAGCCCAGTTACGGAACCAGTATCGCAATCGATAAACTTCGATTTGCTCTGCAAGCCCTTCTTTTGAACGAGCCGATAAACGCTTCGGGCACGAAGGATTATTTCGGGATGATGTTGAGCAGGAATTCGGCGATGGTCTGCTCTTTGGCTTTGCCGGCGTAGACTGCAACGGCCGGCCACGGCGATGCCGAAGAAGAAGCCACAGCCGCGACGGGCGGATAACGGTAGTCATCCCTTAATGATGAGGCGCCCCAGGAACGCGTTGCAGGCCCGTTCGGCTTCAGCGAACGAACTGAAGGGAGACCCGGATACGTGAGCCGCTGGCATATTCAGAAAGTCGGGGCGATATGATGCAACAAAGCCCGGCTCTCCATGCAATCCAGGTCCACTCCGGCTCTCGTTGCTGATGACGAATGAATAGTCGTCGCTGCTTGCGATCCATATCTCCAGTTCAGTATCGACTCGGCGGAAGTGCAGGGCCATTTCACCCTCACAAACTTTGGTCCTCCGTGATCATCCACATGGGACGCTTAGTCTGCTTTTGTGCGGTTGGCCGCTTCTGCCTCCCGCGCCAGCCGTTCGGCCTTCAGGCGCTCTCGATTATCATGGACCGCTTTTTGCGCTTTGGCGTAATCCGTCATAGCATCCTTCGGCCTGACAGTCTTGAATGCCTTGTTTGCTTCGCGTTCCGCAGCCGTCGGCGCCCGTCGGTCTCGCTCTTTAATCATTGTTGACCTCCCATTTGGGCTGACTAATCAACGCGCGGAGCCAGCTTTCGATCCTATTATGGGCAATGATCTTGAGGCTGCGATCATTTTTCTGTCGCGGCGCATCTTGTGAAACGCCTCCGGCCCTTTGATGAGCTTGCGCTTGCGGCTGGCCTGATCGTCTTGGCTGGCTGTACTGTCGGTCACCTTGTCGAGTGCGTCGCCTGCCAATTCGCGGGCGCGCTCCCCGGGGCTGTGCCGTTCAGCGCGCAACGCCGTGGGCGATACAGTTAGCCCGAACTCGACCAGCCGGCGGACGGACGTCCTCAGAGCGGCCGGGAATATCGTCCTGCTTTGCCGCCCAGGCATCGACGACAGCCCGTAGGTCGGCTGACAGCGAATTACGACTGTCCGGCTTGTGCATCGTCCCGGGATGTCGAGATAGGCGATGGCGCGACAATCGCGGCGCACCCAGCATGGCATGAAATCACCCGGAGTTTGGCAGGATATCACCTTGCCGGATGTAGTCCGGATTCTAATGCTCGGAGCCTCGGAACAGAGACGCCCCGAGCCCCGAATCCCTGCGGCGCAACGCACGCGGAAGGACGCGACGGTCGGAAAATGTCTCTGAGGGAGGAATCGGATGCCACAACTGTCGCCCGAGCGCACGCGGAAAATCCTTGCCGATAGCGCGTTCAGAGAGCTCGTCTCAGGCCGCGCGAGGTTGCGATGGTGTCTCTCCATCCTGACGCTAGTCATGTTCTTTGGCTTCGTCGCGCTGATCTCGACCGCGAAAGCCGCGCTCGGCGCGAGTTTCGCCGGCAGCGCGATGCCGCTCGGCTTCGCGCTCGCCCTTCTCATGGTTGCGGCGATCATCGCTTTCACCGCCTTCTATGTTCAGCGCTCGAACACGCGCTTCGACGAACTCGCGCGCAGAGTCAATCGGGAGCTCGGCCGATGATCGCCAGATGGCTGCTGATCGCACTTTGCGTGGTGTTTCCATTCGCGGCGATGGCCCAGGGCGCGCCCGCCGCGGGGGCGCGTGGGCCCGACTGGATCGCGATCGGAATGTTCCTGATTATCGTCGCCGTCACGCTCGTCATCACCTGGCGCTCGGCCGGCAGCACCGGATCGAAGGCGGGCTTCTACACCGCCGGACACGCGATCACGCCTGCAGAACGGTCTGGCGACCGCTGGCGATTTCCTGTCGGCGGCCGCATTTCTCGGCATATCCGCGCTGGTCTACGCCAACGGCTTCGACGGCTTCATTTACGCGCTCGGCTTTCTCACGGGATGGCCGATAGTGCTGTTCCTGATGTCGGAGCGCATGCGCAATCTGGGCAGCTACACCTTCGCGGATGCCGCCGCGTTCCGCCTGCAGCGGACGCCGGTCCGGCTCGTCGCCGCGACCGGAAGTCTCGTCGTTGTGCTGTTCTACCTGATCGCGCAACTGATCGGCGCGGGCAAGGTGATCCAGCTGCTTTTCGGCATCAACTACATCTTCGCCGTGCTCGGCGTCGGCGTGCTGATGATCCTTTATGTGATCGTGGGCGGCATGCAGGCGACCACTTGGGTTCAGATCACCAAGGCGGTGCTGCTGCTGTGCGGCGGAACGCTGCTCGCGCTGGCTGCGCTGTGGCATTTCGAGTTCAGCCTCGGACGGCTG
This sequence comes from Bradyrhizobium sp. BRP56, assembly GCF_020194035.1. NCBI lineage: Bacteria > Pseudomonadati > Pseudomonadota > Alphaproteobacteria > Hyphomicrobiales > Nitrobacteraceae > Bradyrhizobium > Bradyrhizobium sp. BRP56. The sequence goes on along the minus strand of NZ_JADYVV010000006.1, from coordinate 108,606 downwards.
CTGGAGGCCGCAAGCCACGTCCATCCCAAGGGAGCCGCTATTCTGGTCCCCGGCGGACTGTTCGCCGAACCGGTGTCCGCCATCTCGCTCGGCCTCGCGCTGGTGTTCGGCACCGCCGGCCTGCCGCATATCCTTATGCGGTTCTTCACGGTGAAGGACGCCGCCGCGGCCCGCAAATCGGTGTTCTATGCGACGGCCTGCGTCGCGTATTTCTGCTGGATCATTCCGGTGCTGGGCTTTGCCGCCGCAGCGATCCTTATGACGGATCCGAGCTATTTCAATGTCGCGGCATCCGGGCAGTTCAACAAGATCGCCGATCTGGTCGGCGGGCCGAACATGGCGTCGATCCATCTCGCCCACGCGATGGGCGGTCCGCTGCTGCTCGGATTCATCTCCGCGGTGGCATTCGCGACCATCCTTGCCGTCGTCGCCGGCCTGACGCTCGCCGGCGCCTCCGCCGTCAGTCATGACATCTACGGCCAGGTGCTGGCCGGCGGCAAGGCATCCGAAGCGCGCGAACTGCTGGTCTCGAAGGTCTCGGCTGTGGCCATCGGCGTCGTTGCGGTTCTGCTGGCCTACGCCTTCGAGAACCAGAACGTGGCGTTCATGGCCGGACTTGCGTTGTCGGTGGCCGCGAGCTGCAATTTTCCGGTGCTGGCGATGGCGATGTTCTGGCGTGGCACCACGACGCGCGGCGCCGTCGCCGGCGGTCTCGCGGGCCTCGTCGCGTCGGTCGTGCTGGTCGTGCTGAGCAAGACGGTCTGGGTCGCCGTCCTCGGCTTTCCGACGGCGCTGTTTCCCTACGACAATCCGGCTCTGGTCTCGATGCCGCTCGCCTTCCTGTTCGTCTGGCTGTTCTCGGTAACGGATCGCAGCGAGCGCGCTGCGCGCGAACGCGAGGCGTTTGCGGCGCAGTTCATCCAATCCGAGATCGGAACGGTTTTGGCCAGCGAACGCCCGGCTCTCGCAGCCGCGGCCTCGTGACGATGGACGGCACGGATCGAGGAACCTGGAAGACGGCATGACCAACGCAGTTCAACTCGACGAGACCCACGACCCGGCACGGCGGAGTTTTGTCGAGACGGCAAACGGCGGCGCGACCGACTTCCCGATCCAGAATCTGCCGCTTGGCATCTTCAGCACCGCGGCCGATACGCAGCCGCGGATCGGCACCGCGATCGGAGATTTCGTCTTCGACCTGAAGCGAGCGCTCGGTTCCGATGAGCACCTCGCGGCGCCGATCCGCCAGGCGCTCCAGCAAGGCACGCTCAATGCGCTGTTCGCGCTCGGACCTATGGCGATGCGGGAGCTGCGCCGCGGCGCCGCCGATCTGCTGGGGCAGGGCAGCGCGGCCAATGACACCAGGCGCCGCGCCTCCGAATTGCTGACGTCGATCGCGGATGCGACGCTGCATCTGCCCACACGCATCTCGAACTACACGGACTTCTACGCCGGCATCTATCATGCGCGGGCGGCGGGCGCGCTGCTGACGCCGGAAAATCCGCTTCCCGCGAACTACAAATGGGTGCCCATCGCCTATCACGGCCGTGCCTCGTCGGTGCAAGTGGGGCGCGGGATGGTGCGACGGCCACTCGGGCAACGCCCGCCCACGGTGGCGGGCGCAGCGCCGGGCTTTGGCCCGTGCGAACGGCTGGATTTCGAGCTCGAGATGGGCTTCTACCTCGCTGCCGGCAACCGGCTCGGCAATCCCGTCCCGATCGCCGAAGCATCGCAGCAGATCGTCGGCTATTCGCTGCTGAACGACTGGTCGGCGCGCGACATCCAGCGCTGGGAGATGTTTCCGCTCGGACCGTTCCTCAGCAAGAGTTTTGCCACCTCGGTGTCACCGTGGGTCGTCACGTCGGATGCGCTGGCGCCGTTCCGTGTCCCGGCGCTGGCACGGCCGGACGGCGATCCGCGTCCGCTCGACTATCTGTTCGACGCGGCCGATCAATCGCACGGCGGACTCGATGTCCACCTCGAGGTCCTGCTCTCGACCCCGCAGATGCGCGCCGCGAACCAGCCCGCCGCGGCGATTCTCACATCCAATGCCAAATACCTGTATTGGACCCCGGCGCAGATGATCGCGCATCACAGCATCAACGGCTGCAATCTGCTGCCGGGCGACCTGATCGGCACTGGCACCATTTCGGGGCCTAGCCCGGCGCAGCTTTCGAGCATGCTCGAGTTCACCGCCGCCGGATCACGGCCGGCCGTGCTTCCGAGCGGCGAGCGCCGCGGCTTCCTCGAGGACGGCGACGAGGTTACCTTCCGCGGCCGCTGCAGCCTGGAAGGTTTTGCGAGCATCGGCTTCGGCTCATGCGTCGGCAGGATCGGGCCGGCGGACGCCGTCATTGCCGGAAACAACCATGCCTGATGGCGGGAGGGTGATATGGCGTGTCAATCGCTGCTAACCTACGCACAGCTCCAGAACGCGGCGCTCGATCCAGACGACTTCCGCTTCGGACAGCTCCTGACATTGGCGGTCGGGTTATCGCTGCTGCTGATCACGCGTCTGGCGACACTGCTGGCCGCTGCGCTGTAGGGTGACGGAAGTCCGACGGCGAGCGGTTGGTCCACTTCTTGAACGCCTTGCGGAAGCTGGTAGCGTCGGCAAAGCCGACACGCTCGGCGACCTGATCGATTGCCAGATGGGTGTTCTCGAGCAACTCCGTCGCAATCGACTGCCGCATCCCGTCGACGATCGACTTGAACGACTGCCCGTCCTCCGCCAGCCTGCGGTGGAACGTTCGCAGCGACAGCCCGAGCTTGGATGCGATCTCCGGCGCGCCCGCAAATCGGCTGGGGCTGTTGAGGCAGGCGGCTCTGATCCGCCTTACTAGCTCGGATTCGCCGGGATGCTCGGTCAAGACGACGTCACAGAGCTGCTGGCAGATCTTCGCGGTGATCGGGTTTGCATTGGGGCAGGGCAGATCGAGCACCTTGGCATCGAAATGCCATTCCATGCGATCGGCGCCGAAGTCGATCGGGCAGTTGAACATCCGCTCGTAGTTGCGCCAGTGCACGGGTGCGGCAAACGGAAAGATCATCCTCTTGCTCGGGAACGGCGACTCGAGGATGCGGCTGAACACCGCGGTCATCGAGCTGCGCCAGAATTCCGCGGCGAACGGCAGCAGCTCGCCGAGCGGGTCGAGCCCATGGCTGCGAAGGATCGCGGTCGTCCCGTGCTCGATCCGGAAGCTGATCTGCCTTACTGCCGGCCCGGCCATGGTGATGTGATCGAGCGAGAACATCAGCGCTTCGCCGAATGTCCGGCTCGACACCAGCGCATAGCCGTAAATGCCGTAATCGCTGATGCGCTGCCGAGCGCCTGCGAGCAACCCTATATCGGAGCGCTTCGCCAGCCGCATCGCGTTGCGGTAGATCGCCAGCCGCTGGCGGTGCGAGATGCGAGCGTGGGGATCCTCGAGCTGGGAAGCATCGAGACCGGTCCGTGCAAACAGCTCCCGAACCGACACGCCCTGCGCCGCCAGCTCGGCGGCCAGCGCGCCGAGTCCGAGCAGGCTCTGCGTCGGCGCATCGGGGTCGCTCGAGATCGGCATCACGATCTTGATCGGCTTCATGGCACTTCCTCCACGTCCGGCTGGCACAGATTGACAAGCCGACGAACGGCTCTTCCGGCCGTTTGGCAATTTTCGACATCATAATTGGCAGAGCTTGACGTTGTCACGTTTGTTATGACGGACGACATTCAAATCATCAGAACAGCGGGATCTGCGCCGGGCAGGCCCGCAGCGAGGAGACGTCTGACCGCCGTGACGCTGCGTCGAAAGCGCTGCCGGCCGGCTTTTGTATCGAGCGGAGGGAACCTGATGACGACAGTACTTCACGAGATGGACGGCAAGGTTGGCGTGGTGACGCTGGCGAAGCCGCCGCACAATTTGCTCGACGACCAGCTCATCAACGATGTGGTCGGCGCCTACCACGCGGTGGTTGCGGCCGGCTGCCGCGCTATCCTGCTGCGTAGCTCGATGCGGCACTTCTGCGCCGGCGCGGAGATGGCGTCCTGGGGAATCGGCACCAAGCTGCACACCGATCAGGCCGGTCTCGAAAAAATCTGGCGTAGTCTCGAGGATGTACCGGTTCCCACGGTTGCCGCCGTCAATGGCGGCGTGCTTGGCGGCGGGCTTGAGCTCGCGCTGACCTGCGACATGATTATCGCAGCGAACACCGCGTTCCTCGGCCAGGTCGAGGTTGCGGTCGGGTTGCTGCCGCTGCTCGGCGGCACGCAGCGCATCGCGCAACGCGCCGGCATCGCGCGGGCCAAGGAGATCGCGATGCTCGGCCGCCGTCACACTCCCGAGGCGTTCGAACGCTGGGGCATCATCAACCTCGTCGTCCCGGAAGCCGAATTGGGCGCGTCATCGATGACCATGGCCCGACAGCTCGCCGCCGGCCCGACCAAGGTCATCGCGGGCATCAAGATGCAGGCGAACCTGCAGGCGCGCGGCGGCGTCGCCGCTGCCGACGCGCGACAGGTCGAGATCAACGACATGATCTGGAAGGCCAGGGATCGCCAGCGCGGCGCCGACGCCTTCTTCGCGTCGGGCCCGGCAACAGCTGTCTTCGAGGGAGACTGACGATGTCGGCTGCGCCTCTTCAGGGATTGCGGGTGGTCGATTTCACTCGCGTGCTGGCCGGTCCGCATTGCACCAAGGCGCTGCGTGACCTCGGCGCCGAGGTCACCAAAATCGAGCCGCCGTCCGGCGACATTGGCCGCGCCGGACTGCCTTACGTCGGTGGTATGGGTCTCTATTTCGTGCAGCAGAACGCCGGCAAGCGGAATCTCAGCATCGATCTGAACTATGTTGAGGGACGCGAGATAGTCACCCGCCTGTGTAGGGGGGCCGACGTCATCGTCGAGAATTTCCGTCCCGGCACCTTGGCGCGGTTCGGCTTCAGCTACGACGACGTCCGTGCCTTCAACCCCGGCATCATCTATGTCTCGCTGAGCGGCTACGGGCAGTCGACCTCCTGGCGCAACCGGCCGGCCTTTGCGCCTACGGTGCAGGCCGAGACCGGCCTGACCTCTATCGTGCAGGACCATTTCGGTGCGGCATTGTCGGAGCCACGCGGCGATTCGTGCAGCCATGCCGATGTCTATACCGGGCTGCAGGGCGTGATCGCCGTGCTCGCCGCGCTCCAGCATCGCAACCGCACCGGCGAGGGACAGCACGTCGACGTGTCGATGGCTGCGACGATGCTGTCGGTCAACGAGCGCGCCGGCGCGATGATGTCGGGGATCGACACCGACGGCGAGCCTATCGCGCTGTCGGCTAATGAGTCGCACATCTTCGAGATGTCCGACGGCACCCGCCTGACGATCGCCGCCAGCCCGATCTATTCACCGATGTTCACGCGCTACTGCGCGATGATGCGGCGAAGCGATTTGCTGGCCGATGCCCGCTACGCCACCGCCAGCCTGCGCCGGCAGAACCTCGCGCCGTTGCTCGCCGAAATCCGCGCCTGGATTACGACGTTCGAGAATCTCGAGCAGTTGCAGGCGCAAGTCAGTGAAGCCGGGCTCGCGGTTGGGCGCGTGCGCACCGTCAACGAGTTCGTGGAGACCGATTGGGCCAAGGAGTGGAATGCCGTGGTCGAGGTCGATGACCGGGCCGGCGGATTGGTCCGAATGCCGGGCAATCCCTGGATCTTCAGCCGCTCGGAACTGCCGTCGCCCGGCACGCCGGCCTATCAGGGCGAACACAATGAAGACGTCCTTGGCCAGCTCGACTTTGCGCCCGAGAGGATCAAGGATCTGCAGTACCGCAACATCCTGCTCAGCCGGCGATAGGCGGAGCTTGTCCGGGCATGGCAAAAAGATCGCTTCAATTGGATGGAGGAGGAATCCGACGACATCAAGCGATCCTCTCCGACCTTCTCGGCACTTTCCGCAACCGACATTTCGCGACGCGAGCCTCCCCAGGCCGGCAGCTAACTGGTTCCAACCCTCTCGCAGTGGCTTTAGGCCACGGCGCCCACCAAGCTTTCATAGCTTAGGTTCGCCCTCGTAACGGTCATCCCGGCCAGCGGTCGCGTCTGTTCCGGCAACCGCTATTGGCTGCTTCCTCACGCCGCTTCCTGATCCCTGCTCTCATGCTTGCGCGTGCGTTTCGCCGCGGCTGGCAAATTGTCGGGGCATGTCCGCTATCGCGCGCGGAATTTCGATCGCCGTTCGGCAGCGGTCTGAATTTGGCGAAGTTCATCACGACAGGTCCCCGCGATCACTGCGCTGACAGGCGTTGGGGTGAAGGTGCGGGCTGAGCGCGGGGCGCCCTGCGGCGAGGGCGGTTGACAGCGGAGAGCGCCCACTTTAATCACCTGACTAATTAATCAATTAATTAAAGCCCAAAACCCTAGGGAAAGAATCCGCCTGATGCTGGCCGGCCAGAGACATCCGAAGCTGCTTGCCCCGCGCGGTCGCGGCTTCATTTGGCTGGAAAACCAGGTGTTGGTGCATTCCGTGCGCAGCGGCCTCGAACAGGCTGAGAATGACCTTGTCGAGCAGGCCGCACGCTTTGCCGAGCGCAGCGTCGGTGTGATCACCGCGGGCAGACCGAACGCCGGAGCGACCGGCCATCGCGTCAGACCGTCGATCCCGGAAAAACCCGTGCAGCACCGCTGCAGCCGCCCACGCGGAGCGCGCCGCGGACCCCTGCCGCCAAATCCCGCACATCAGTTCGGGCGCGCGAGCGATGCGCGCCCCGGCAGTAATGTCGCGGATCGGCGTCTGCCGCCCGAAGCAGAGTGGGCTTCGTTCACCCGTATGGAAAATGAGGAGTGAGGCGTAAACGATGGGACGTCGATCTGAGGTACTGATGGCGCAAGAGACTGCCGGCACGGACAACCGGCGCGTGATCCAGGTGGTGTCGCGCGCATTCGACATCGTGCGTTGCTTCGAAGGTCGAAGCATACGCCTGGGAAATCGCGAAATCGCCGATCGCTGTGGTCTTCCCCGATCGACGGTGTCGCGTCTCACCTTGACGCTTACCCAGATCGGCCAGCTGATCTATCTGCCGCAAGAGCAGAAATATGCTCTCGGTCCCCACGCCGCCGCGCCCGGCGCGCCGTTGTTTGCGCAGGATTGCGATAAGTCTGCTTGCGCCGACGAGCCGCAACTCCGGCAGGTGCCGCGCTTCGGGTACTTCGAAGATCAGCGCAACTCGAATGCCGAGCCGCTTGCGGTAACGCCACACCGTTGATGCCTCGCGGAAACGGCTGGGACCACCGGCACGAGCGCAACTAACTATACATTCGAAGCAGAGGGAAACGCATGTCTGAAGCATACATCATTGACGCTGTTCGCACGCCGCGGGGCATCGGCAAGCCGGGCAAGGGGGCGCTGTCGCACCTGCATCCGCAGCATCTGGCCGCGACGGTGCTCGGCGCGCTCAAGGAGCGCAACAAGCTCGATACGTCGACCGTCGATGACATCATCTGGTCGACATCGACTCAGGAAGGCAAGCAGGGCGGCGATCTCGGACGCATGTCGGCGCTCGCGGCGGGCTACGACATCAACGCCAGCGGCACGACGCTGGATCGTTTCTGCGGCGGCGGCATCACGTCGGTGAACCTCGCGGCAGCGTCCGTGATGTCGGGGATGGAAGATTGCGTCATCGCCGGCGGCACCGAGATGATGAGCTACCAACAGACCCTGGCAGCCGAGCGCTCCAAGGCCGGGCAGCCGGCGCGGATGATGGGTTCGGGCAATCCGGCGCTCGACGAGATTCACCCGCAGTCGCACCAGGGCGTGTGCGGCGACGCCATCGCGACGCGCGAGGGGATCAGCCGCGAGGCCTGCGATGCACTGGCGCTGACGAGCCAGCGGCGCGCCAAGCGGGCGATCGATGAAGGCCGCTTCGCCAAGTCGGTGATCCCCGTCCTCAACGACGACGGCAGCGTTGCCCTCAATCGCGAAGAATTCCCGCGTCCGGAGACCACGGCTGAAGGCCTTGCTTCGCTGAAGCCGAGCTTCGAGCAGCTTGCCGATTTCGACCTCGGCAACGGCACGACGTTCAAGAAGCAGATCCAGCGCCGCTATCCGGACCTCGAGTGGAAGGGCGTGCACCATGCCGGCAACAGCTCGGGCGTGGTGGACGGCGCCGCCGCGGTGCTGATCACGTCGAAGGCATATGCCGAGAAGCACGGCCTCAAGCCGCGCGGCCGCATCGTGGCCTATGCCAACCAGGGTGACGATCCGACCCTGATGCTCAACGCGCCGGTTCCGGCGGCCAAGAAGGTACTCGCCAAGGCCGGCCTGACCAAGAACGACATCGACGTCTGGGAGATCAACGAGGCCTTCGCGGTCGTCGCCGAGAAGTTTATCCGCGACCTCGAGCTGGACCGCGAGAAGGTCAACATCAATGGCGGCTCGATCGCGCTCGGCCATCCGATCGGCGCGACCGGATCGATCCTGATCGGCACTGCGCTCGACGAGCTCGAGCGCAGCGGCGGACGCTATGGCCTGGTCACCATGTGTGCCGCCGGCGGCATGGCACCGGCCATCATCATCGAACGCATGTGATCGCGAAGGGATATTGCCATGAAACTTGACTCATCGGTCGCCGCCGTCGTCACCGGCGGCGCTTCCGGCCTTGGTGCTGCCACCTCGCGCGCGCTGGCTGCGCAAGGCGTGAAAGTCGCGATCTTCGACTTCAACGAAGAGAAGGGTGAAGCCATCGCCAAGGAAATCGGCGGTGTGTTCTGCAAGGTCGATGTCACCTCGGACGAGCAGGTCGATGCGGGCTTCGCCAAGGCCCGCGCCGCGCATGGCCAGGAGCGCATCCTGGTGAACTGCGCGGGCACCGGCAACGCGGTGAAGACCGCGGGCCGCGACAAGAAGACCGGCGAGCCCACCCACTTCCCGATCGACGCCTTCAACCGCATCATCCAGATCAACCTCGTCGGCACCTTCCGTTGCATCGCCAAGTCGGCGCAGGGCATGCTGTCGCTGTCCCCGCTGGAGCACGGCGAGCGCGGTGCGGTCGTCAACACAGCCTCGGTCGCGGCCGAGGACGGGCAGATGGGCCAGGCGGCCTATTCAGCCTCGAAGGCCGGCGTGGTCGGCATGACCTTGCCGATCGCGCGCGACCTGATGGCCGAGGGCATCCGCGTCAACACCATCCTGCCGGGAATCTTCAACACCCCGCTGCTGCAGGGCGCCCCGGAAAACGTCAGGGCCGCGCTCAGCGCGTCGGTACCGTTCCCGAAGCGTCTCGGCATGCCGGAGGAATATGCGCAGCTCGCGCTGACCATGATCACCAACGGCTACTTCAACGGTGAAGACGTCCGTCTCGACGGCGCCATCCGCATGGCCCCGCGCTAAGCGACCGCGCACGGCAACAGGAGACGAGAGCTATGTCCGAAGAAACTCCGGTCCTCACTGAAGTCCGCGGACCGATCCTGATCATCACCCTGAACCGGCCGGAAGCGAAGAACGCGGCCAACCTCGCCCTCTCCAAGGGCGTGGCCGCAGCGATCGACCGGCTCGACGCCGACGATGCCTTGAGCGTCGGCATCATCACCGGCGCCGGCGGCACATTCTGCTCGGGCATGGACCTCAAGGGGTTCCTGAAAGGCGAGCGGCCGTCGATCCCCGGCCGCGGCTTCGCCGGCCTGACCGAGGCCCCGCCGAAGAAGCCGCTGATTGCGGCTGTCGACGGCTACGCGCTCGCCGGCGGGATGGAGATCGCGCTGTCGTGCGACATGATCGTCGCCAACCGCAACGCCAAGTTCGGGATCCCCGAGGTGAAGCGCGGACTTGCGGCAGCGGCCGGCGGGCTGATCCGCATGCCGCGCCAGATGCCGTTCCGTGTGGCGATGGAGTTCGCATTGACGGGCGAGTTCTTCGGCGCCGAGCGCGCCTATCAGCTCGGCATCATCAACCGCGTGACCGACGGTCCGGCGCTCGACGCCGCGGTCGAGCTCGCGGCAGCGATCGGTGCCAACGGCCCGCTCGCCGTGAAGGCATCCAAGCAGGTGATCGTCGAATCCCGGCTCTGGCCGGAAGATGAGATGTGGAAGAGGCAGCAGGAGATCGCCGGTCCTGTCTTCGTATCCGAGGATGCCCGCGAGGGCGCGGCTGCCTTTGCCGAAAAGCGCGCGCCGAACTGGAAGGGCAAGTAGGGCATCGCCTGTTTCGATGACGGGGCGTCGGTTTTGATTGAAGCAGAACCGACGCTCCAATTTTTTGTACCGGAGCCTCGACACATGCCGGCGGTTTCCATGACAGCGCTATTGGGTGATTGATGCGCAGCTTTACCGAAGACCAGGTCATTTTCCGCGACTCCTACCGCAAGTTCCTCGCCAGCGAAATCACGCCCCATATGGAGGCGTGGCGGGAGGCCGGCATCGTCGACCGTAGTGCGTTCAAGAAGGCCGGTGACCTCGGCTTCCTGATGATCTGGCCCGAGGAAAAATATGGCGGAATGGGCGACGAGGACTTCCGCTATGAGCAGATCATCATCGAGGAGACCGCGCGCTCGGGCTGCAAGGGCTGGTACAACACGCTGCACAGCCGCTTGGTCGGTCCTTATTTCAAGCGCTTCGGCACCGAGGAGCAGCGCGACCGATTCCTGCCGAAATGCGTCAGCGGCGAGACGATCCTGGCCATCGCGATGACCGAGCCGGGCGCGGGCTCGGACCTTGCCGGCATGCGGACCACGGCGGAAGACAAGGGCGATCATTTCCTGCTCAATGGCTCGAAGACCTATATTTCCAACGGCATCAATTCTGACGTGGTGATCGTGGCGGCCAAGCTCACGGGCGCCGAGAAGAAGCATGCCATGGTGCTCCTGATCGTCGAGCGCGGCATGGAAGGTTTTGAGCGCGGCCGCAATCTCAAGAAGATGGGCATGCCGGCGCAGGACACTGCCGAACTCTTCTTCAACAATGTGAAGGTGCCCAAGGCCAACGTGCTGGGAGAACCCGGCAAGGGCTTTTACTATCTCATGGAAGGCCTTGCCGAGGAGCGGCTGATCTCCGCGGTCGGATCGATCGCCAATGGCCGCAAGGCGTTCGACATCACGCGCACTTACGTGATGGACCGCAAATTGTTTGGCCGGCCGCTTGCCGAACAGCAGAACACCCAGTTCCGCATGGCGGAGATGGATGCCGAAATCGATCTCGTGCAGGTCTATATCGATCACTGCGTGGCCGAGCACAATGCCGGACGCCTGACCAGCAACATGGGCGCCAAGGCCAAGATGATGTCGTCGGAGGTCGAGTGGAAGATGCTCGATCTGGGCGTCCAGTTGCACGGCGGCGCAGGTTACATGGATGAATATCCGATCAGTCGCATGTTTACCGACGCGCGCGTCAATCGAATCCTCGCTGGAAGCTCTGAAGTGATGCGGCTGATCATCGGCCGCGATGTCTTCTCGGAGCAGTACAAGAGCATTCTGGACTAGCCGGTCAGCACGACCGGCTAACTGCCTCCGTTCCGCATCAGCCGCGGGCCTGCCGCAGCGGCTCGCGCGCATGCTCCTTCGAGCGCAGCAATGCATCGACGAAGATCGGCTCCCAGGAGCGGATGTGAGTGCGGAGCAGGGCGGTCAGCGCCTCGGTCTCGCCGGCGAGCGCCAGCTCGATCAACCGATAGTGCTCGGGCACTGACGCTTGCTGCCGCTCGTGGCCGGCGCGGGAGCTGATGCCGTAGAGCCGCATCTTGTCGCGCAGGCCCATCACCGTGTCGGTCAGCAGGTCGTTGCCGGCGGCCGCGATGAACTCGCGATGATAGTTGCGGTCGGCTTCCAGATAGAGCTGGACGTCGTCGGTCTCGACGGCCCTGGCGATCTGGTCGGCCCAGCCGCGTACGATTGTTAGATCCTTCGGCGGATTGGCGGCGACCAGCACGGCGGCGTGCAGCTCGAGCACTTCGCGCATGTCGAACAAGTTGCGCAGTTCGGTCAGCGTCGGCTCCACCACCTTGAAGCCGCGGTTGCGCATCGGCTCGACCAGGCCGCCGCGGCTGAGCTCGAGCAGCGCCTCGCGCACCGGCGTTGAGGAGACGCCGAGGCTCGCCGCGAGACTCGGCACCGAATACATCGTGCCCGGAAGGCTCTGCCCGGAAATGATCTCGGCCCGCACCCGCTGCAGCACCTGTTCTCGCAAGTTCTGGTCCATGGGTGGTCGTCGCCGCCTCTCGTTGGGAACTCCGATTCGTTCCTGACTGAGTATTACTTAGCCTTGACGCGGCCGGTAGCGTATGACGTAAATGTGTAACGCATTACAGAAATGCGTCACGTGGGGCGATCGGACAGTGAGACGGCGGTGAAACAGCGGCTACCCGGCTATTGCACGCTTTGTCGCTCGCGCTGCGGTGCCGTCACCGTGGTCGAGGATGGGCGTCTTGTCGGTGTAGAGGTATTGAATAACCACCCGACCGGCGGCGCCCTATGCGCCAAGGGCCGCGCGGCCCCAGAAATCGTCGCCAGCCCGCGCCGGCTGACCGTCCCGCTCAAGCGGACCCAGCCGCGCGGTGCCGCCGATCCGGGCTGGGTCGAGGTGTCGTGGGACGAGGCGTTGACCGAGATCGCCGCCCGGCTCGGTACGATCCGCGCGGAGAGCGGCGCTGAGGCGGTGGCGTTCGGCGTCACCACGCCGAGCGGTACGCCGATGGTCGACAGTTTCGAATGGGTCGAGCGCTTCATCCGCGGCTTCGGCAGCCCCAATCTGATCTACGCGGTCGAGATCTGCGGCTGGCACAAGGACTATGCGCACGCGCTGACCTTCGGCCGCGGCATCGGCTTTCCCGATTACGACAATGCCGATGCGATTATCCTGTGGGGTCACAATCCCGCGCGAACCTGGCTCGCCCAGGCAACGCGGATCGCCGATGCGCGGCGGCGCGGCGCCAAGGTCGTGGTGGTCGATCCCAAGCCGAACGGCTCGGGGCAGCAGGCCGATCTGTGGCTGCGCATTCGCCCGGGCGCCGATGGCGCGCTCGCGATGGGGGCGATCCGTCACCTCGTCGCAACCGACAGCTTCGATGCGGATTTCGTCAGCGCATGGACCAATGGATCGCTGCTGGTCGATCGTGCGACGGGACGCTTCCTGCGCGCCGACGCGTTGTGGCCGGATGGCGCGCCGGAGGCCTTCGTTCGTCTCGATGCGTCGGGCGCGCCCGTGCCTTGCGACACGCGTTACGTGCCGGAGAGCTGTGGCCAGCTGCGTGGCGCGCTGCAGGTCCGCACACGCGACGGCCAGATGATAGCGACGGCTACCGCGTTTGAACTGCTCGTCGAGCGAGCCGCGCCTTACACGCCGACGCGCGTCGCGGAGCTGACCTGGCTTCCTGTCGAAGACGTCGACGCGTTCAACTCACTGCTCGCTCGCCGGCCACGGCTCGCCTATCATTCCTGGACCGGCGTCGGCCAGCACACCAACGCGACCGCGATCGAGCGCACGATTGCAACGTTGTATGCGCTGACCGGCGCTTGCGATCGGCCCGGCGGCAATCGCTGGCCGGTGCCGCCGCCGACCCGTGCCCTCAACGACTACAATATCCTGTCGCCGGAGCAGCAGGCGAAGGCGCTGGGCATTGCCGAACTGCCGCTCGGCCCGCCGGCCAAGGGCTGGATCACGGCGCGCGACTTCAGCAGGGCGGTGCTCGACGGCGAGCCCTACCAGGTGCGCGCGCTGGTCGCCTTCGGCACCAACTTCGTCGTCTCGCAGGGCCATTCCGAGCGCAACCGCGCCGCTCTGAACGCGCTGGAATTCCAGGTTCATATCGACATGTTCATGAACCCGACCGCGGAGAGCGCCGATTTCGTGCTGCCCGCCAGCACGCCGTGGGAGCGCGATGCGCTCAAGATCGGATTCGAGATCACGCAGGAAGCAGTCGAGACCGTGCAGTTTCGCCCGCGCATGGTCGAGCCGGTCGGTGCAGTGAGGGCCGATTACGAGATTGCCGCCGCGCTCGCGCTCAGGCTCGGGATGGGCGATTTGTTCTTCGGCGGCGACATCACGGCCGGCTGGAACTATCAACTCGCGCCGCTCGGCATCGGTGTCGAGGATCTGCGCGCGCACCCCGAAGGCCGCCGCTTCCCGCAAATCTTCCGCGATGAAAAATACGCCGTGGCGCGCGAGGACCGAACGGTTGCCGGATTCTCAACGCCGACGCGCCGCGTCGAGCTTTATTCCGAGCTCATGCTGGGACACGGGTATGATCCCTTGCCCGACCATGTCGAGCCGGTCGGCAGCCCGCTCACGGCAGCGCCGGATGCACGCTTTCCGCTCGTGCTTTCCACCGCCAAGAGCGGCTGGTTCGTTCACTCCTCTTATCGGCACGTTGCCTCGCTGCGTCGCAAGTCGCCCGATCCGGCCGTTGAGATCAGTCCGCATCTCGCCGAGCGGCGCGGCCTTGCCGAAGGTGACTGGGCCGTCGTGGAGACGCATGGCGGTGCCGTGCGCCTGAAGGTACGCCTCAATGCGGCGCTCGACGATCGGGTCGTGGTCGCCGAATTCGGCTGGTGGGAAGACTGTCCGCCGCTCGGCCGCGAGCGTTCCGCGACGGCAGGCATCCACACCCGCAACATCAATGCCGTGCTGCATGACGATGCGCGCGATCCGGTCAGCGGCTCCGTCCCGCTGCGCGCGATCGTCTGCGACATCAGGCGCGACGGCGTTGCCAGTCGTGGCCTGTGGAGCGGTCAGCGGCGGTTCACGGTCGGCGCGCGTCGCGCCGAGGCAGCTAATGTCATCGCGCTCAACCTGGTGCCGCTTGACGGCGGTCCGCTGCCCGACTTCCTGCCGGGCCAGCACGTGATGGTCTCGCTGCCCGGCGCAACGGAGGCGCGGGCCTACTCGCTGACCGGAACGGGTGATCTGCCGCATACGCTGTCGATTGCGGTGAAGGGACGTTTCTTCAATGAGGCACCGAGCGGCGACGCGCCGCTCTTCATGCCGGATCGTCTGCATCGCCTAGCCGTCGGAGACGAGGTTGTCCTGGAGCCACCGGGCGGCATCTTCACGCCGCCATTGAAGGGGCCGCGGCCGCTGATCTTCCTCGCCGCCGGCATCGGCATCACGCCGTTCATCAGCCATCTCGAAACGCTGCAACGGATTGCACCACAAGATCGCGTTGGCGAAATCCTGCTGCTGCATGGCTGCCGCAGCAGCCGGGAGCATCCGTTTGCCGAGCGGCTTGCGGAGCTGGAAGCCGGCACCCCAGGGCTGAAGCGTGTGACGTTCTATTCCGCGCCGTTCGCGCAGGACCCGATCGACTCGCATGCGTTGCGCAAGGGGAGGGTTGATCTCGGACAGGTCAAGCCGCTGTTGCCGCGCCGGCCGCTGGTCTACATCTGCGGCTCGCCGGAATTCGTTGCGGCACAGATCGCGGCCGTGACGGCGCTCGGCGTGCCGCGCTTCGACATCTTTGCCGAAAGCTTCGTGTCGCCGCCGTCGGTACCGAGCAATCTTGCGCCGCGCACCATCCGGCTTGCGGGCAGCAAGAAGAGTTTTTCCTGGGCGCCGGAGCAGGGGACGCTGCTTGATGCGGCGAGTGCGGCGGGCGTCGCGCTGCCGAGCGGCTGCCGTGTCGGGCAATGCGAAAGCTGCGCGGTTCAGGTCGTCGATGGCGAGTTCACCCATCTCGGCGCTGTCGATGGCAGTGAGGGACAGTGCCTTGCCTGCCAGGCTGTGCCGCTGACCGATCTCACGCTCGCGCTTTGATGACCAAACACGATTGAAGGCTGTAACCGCGTTATCGGAAGGGGATCAGATTGATGACGAATGCAACGCACGATCAAACCGTGAGCTTACGAAAACCTGTCGCGGACAACATCATAGCGCGATTTTCGCAAGCCCTGGTGGCGTTTGCGGAGCGCTGGTTTCCGGATGCCTACGTCTTCGTCCTGATCGCGGTGATTGCGGTCGCGATCGGCGCGATCCTGCATGGCGGTTCGCCGCTCGCCGTCAGCCGCGCGTTTGGTGACGGGTTCTGGAACCTGGTTCCCTTCACGATGCAGATGGCGCTGGTCGCGATCGGCGGCTATGTCGTGGCGATGTCGCCGCCGGTGGCGGCCGTGCTGGCGCGGCTCGCCAGCGTGCCGAAGACCGGGCGCGGCGCCGTGGTCTTTGTCGGCGTGCTCAGCATCTTCCTGTCGCTGCTGAACTGGGGCCTGAGCCTGATCTTCTCGGGTCTTCTGGTGCGGGAGATCGCTCGGCGCACCGACATCAGGCTCGACTACCGGGCGGCCGGCGCCGCCGGCTATCTCGGGCTCGGCTGCGGCTTCACGCTCGGCATCACGTCATCAGCTGCGCAGCTGCAGGCCAATGCCGGCAGCATCCCGGCGTCGCTCCTGCCGATCACCGGCGTGATCGGTTTCTCGGAAACCATCCTGACCTGGCAGAATATGGTCACCGTCGCGATGGTGACCGTGGTCTCTGCTGCGATCTGCTATTTCACGACGCCGGCGCCCGAGCAGGCCAAGACGGCGGAAGACCTCGGCGTTGCGCTCGGCAATGATCGCATCGAGGCCAGGAAGCCGGCGCGTCCGGGCGACTGGCTGGAGTTCAGCCCGCTGCTGACGATCCTGATCGCGCTCCTTGCCGCCGGCTGGTTGTGGCAGACGTTCCAGTCGGGCAATCCGTTGATCACGCTGTCGGGCCTCAACACCTATAATTTCGTCTTCCTCATCCTCGGCATCGTGCTGCACTGGCGTCCGCGCAGCCTCATCGAGTCGTTCTCGAAGGCGATGCCGAGTGTCTCCGGCGTGCTGTTGCAGTTTCCGTTCTACGCCGGCATTGCGCAGATCCTGACCAAGGTCCCGAACAGCAGCGGCACGACGCTGTCGGACACGATCGCGCACTGGTTCGTCGGCGCCTCCAGCAATTCCACCGTGTTTTCGTTCCTGGTCGGAATCTATTCGGCGCTGCTCGGCTTCTTCGTGCCATCGGCCGGCGGAAAGTGGATCATCGAGGCGCCCTACATCATGAAGGCGGCCAACGACATCGGCGCGCATCTCGGCTGGACGGTGATGGTCTACAACATCGCCGAGACGCTGCCGAACTTCATCAACCCATTCTGGATGCTGCCGCTGCTCGGCATCCTCGGCCTGAAGTCGAAGGACCTGATCGGCTACACCTCGGTGCAGTTCTTCATCCACTTCCCGATCGTGATGCTGCTGGCGGCGATCCTGATGGCGACCTTCAGCTATCACCCGCCGATCCTGCCCTGAGCGACCTTGGCCGGGCACCGGGATGCACGGTGCCCGGCCAATTCAGCGCTCCACGACCGTCACCACCAAAACTGTGCTGTTTTTCCGCTGGCCGCGAATGAGGCGTCGCGCCGGGCTCTTATCTTTGGTCAGCCATTTCATTGACCGCCGCGCGGTTCGGCCGGATATTGCTGCGCGATACCCCGCGTTGTTCAAGGCCACCGCAATGAGACACGACCACCGCAGCTTGATGTGCGACATGCGAAGCCGCATGCAGCATCGCTGCGTCTCGGCGGCGACCGGCGTCTGTTGTTGATCGCTCCAACAAGTCAAGCACCCGACAATCAGACAGGAGCGCCGTCGTCCGGCGATCGAACACGCATGTCCCAAGCCCAAATGTCTCAAGCCTATGTCATCGAAGTATCGGATCGGACCGCTGGTATCGTCGTCAGCGATAGCCGTGGCTTCTGCTTCTTCTCCTCGGATCGCGCCTTTGACGGTCTCGACGGTGGCTATTTCGGCTCCGCGCGCGCCGCGGAGCGCGCGGTGAGGGCGCATTTGCAGCGGCACCGCGAGGTCCGGGGCCGTGCGACGCGCGGTTGAGGCCGTTTCTCAGGAGGCCGCGGCAAGAGGCGGCGAGACCACCTGCGGCGCCTCGGGCACCTGCATGGTAGTCGTTGCCAGCTGGAAGCGGATGCCGTGCAGCGAGCAGGTCAGCGGGATGTCGCGAAAGTCGTCGTGGAAGGCGCGGATCCGGCGCGCCAGCTCGCCGGCGCTGATGCCGGCGGGAAGCTCGCACATCTCGCGGTACATCCGCCGCGTGCTCTTGATTCCGCACCAGGCGATCTCCAGTTCCGCCAGCGGCATGGGATTGCAGGCGAGATCGCGCGACATCCGCCAGAACAGATGGGCAAGCCGCACATAGGCGATCTGTTCGAGCCCGCGCGCGCTGATCTTGTCGGGAATGATGAAGGTCTCGACCCCGACGATCGGGCCGGAATCGACGCGCGCGGCCATCACATGGGCCGTCGCGCCGAAGGTGCGGGCACCGTCATAGAGCGCGAAATGCGCCGGCGCCCAGCCGGGATATTGCGGCGGGCCGGGATGGAAATTGTAGGCGCCGTGGCCGAGCGCCGCCAGAATGTGCTCCGGCACGATGACGCTGGTGGTGAAGGCCAGCAGCCGGGCCTCGCGCAAGACCTCCGGCTCGATCGCGGCGAGCTCGTCGGCGGTCACCGCGCAGCGGAACGACAGCGCCGGATTGTGCGCCTTCAGCAGCTCGGTGAGCGCGAATTGCTGGTCGGCGACGCCGGTAAGAAGGATGATTGTCTTCATGATGTCGATGTCCTTCCCTTGCTCTGTCTTTCCAGCATTCATCAGCCGCGCTGCCCGGCCATCACGACGACGCTGCCGGCATCGCGGGACTGGCCCACGGTGCGGAACAGATCGGCCGGCAGCGCCTGCCACGGCGCGATCTCGATGATGCGGTGGTTCGCGCTTTTCGCGGCCGATTTCGCCGCGCGGATATCGTCCTGCCAGGGGCAGAGTGCGAGCTCGAGCCGGCCGAACCCGCCGCAATCGGCCGCGAACGCGCCGGTGACCGCCTCGATGCTGGCAGCCATTTCGTGCGCGTCGCTGGTCGCGATATCGCGCATGATCACGGTGATCGCACCATGCGAGTCCGCCTGCGACCGGATCACGATCATGGCGTCACGGCCGCCGCTGCGGCTGGCGCGCCGCGCGGCCCGCATCGCGACGCCGAATTCGGCGTCCGGTCCAAGATCGCTGCTGTGGGTGGGCAGGTCGTGAACGATCGTGGTGTGGCGGGGCGTGCCGGCGTCTTCGGCCGGGGCGTGGTATGAGCGCGGCAGCCAGACGGTGTCGAGCGCCATCTGCGACGATGTCAGGCTCCAGGCCTGGTCGAGCAAATAGCCCTCCCAGACCGCGGGATAGGCGCTCGCGATGTGATGCCAGTTGCGCAGCACCGCTTCGGCGGCGGGCGAACGGCCGAGATAGAGGGTGCGCGCCGACATTTCCCACCGGTTCCATTTGTGAAGCGCGATGTCGCATGCGAGGGACGACGGCAGCATTGGCGGCTCGCTGAGGACTGCGTCGGCCTCGATGAACAGCAGCGGCTCGCGATGCTGCTCCCACATCCGCAGCAAGAAGGCGGATTTCTCGCTTGCGCGCATGTGCTCGCCGGCTGCGGTGTCGATCGGTGCGATATCGCAGGGGATCCGAAATTCGGCCAGCTTGTCGCGGAGGGCGCGGGCATGGTCGTCGCCGCAAGCGCGGGAATAGCAGGAGACCACGCGCAGCGATGCCTCGGACCTTGAGCCTTGCTCGGGCGCGATCGGGCGCCAATTGAGGCCGCCCCACCACATCTCATGCGGGCCATCGAAACTCGGCCCGATCGTTCCGAAGTCGGTCAACTTGGATTTCAGGAAGTCGAAGGCGGGATTCTCGCCGAAGGGGACGACGACTGCGCAGTCGGCGCGAAGCGACCGGTAAAGTATCTCGGCGGCGGGGCCGCTCGGCGGCTCGACGAGGATGATGACGCCATGGTCCCTCGCCGGCGCCGAGCCGGCCTGATGGACGACCGCGGGTCCGAGCCGCTCCGACAACCATGCGAGCCGCCGGCGCTGCGCCGCGCTCATCCGGATGCCGTTCGCCGCCAGCAATTGGTCGAAGTTCGTCTGCAAGCCGTCCGCTTGCGCCGTGTCAACAGAAATCATGCCCGCACTACCCCTCGTTAACCTTCTACGTGCGGGGAGGCCGGATCAGGCGGACAAATCAGCTGTCGTTGTTCGTTGTCGGCATGCCTCTGGCGCTGCGCCAGGTCAGTGTGGCCGAAGCGGCGCCGTTGCCGTCGCGGTCCGCGACCGCAAGGATGCGGTCATGGTCGAGGGCGGTCAGCGCGACCGTGTAGATGGCGACGTCGTCTTCGAAGCCGTCGACGGGGATGAGCAGCATGCCGTCGTCACTGGTGGCGCGGAAGTGACGGCCGCGCCGTTCGAGGCCGACATCGATGAGCCGTCCCTCGGCGATCGCTGTCACGTTCGAACCCTCGGCGGCTTTCGCGGCGCTCTCGCCGTATTGGACCGTGACGCCGTGGAGCATCCCGTCGCGGGTGAGCTTGGCCAGCGGCAGCGCGATGGTCGCGATTGCCATCCGGCGCGACAGCGGTATCCGCAGGCGGAGGTCGCCGAGCCCGGTATGATAGACGTTGATCGCCTCCAGCGACGCCTGGCCGTTCCGCTCGAACAGACCGACCTGCAGCGTCCCGCACAGCGCTTCGCCGAACACATTCGCGGGCAGGCGATTGGCGCCGAACAGCGTGTAGAGATAGGCGTGCGACGGCGAGAGGGCGGCAAAGCTGCCCGCCAGCCACATCGGGGGCGCCGGCGCCGTGCAGGCGGTCACGAGGCCGCGGGCGATGATGCAATCATTGATGAAGTCGGCATCGAGCAATGGCGCCAGCGCCTGGGTTCCGAGATTGACGTCATGCTTGATGCCGCCGAGTAACGCGAGCTCATCGTCGTCCGGCAGCAGCAGGAGGCGTCCGAGCACGGCGGCCGTCCAGCGCGCCGCGACCGCGGGGGCGGCATCGGGTTGCAATCCGTAGCGTGGTGCCAGCTCGCGGGCGCGCGAAACATAGGCCAGCGTTCCGGATTGCACCTCGGTCGCCAGCGCCAGCTGGGCGGCCGGGCGCTGATCACCTTCGCGCAATACCTCACCGTCGCGATAGTCCCGCGCCGATCCTTCGGTCGAACAGCACAGCTGCTCCAGCAAGGCGACGTTGCGGATCAGCATGCGCTTGACGTGCGGCGTGACGACGCGATCCGAGATCAGGCCCTCCGCGGTGTCGTCATCGGCGATGTCGTCGAAGGCATCGTCAAGCGTCAGCAGATAGGCGCCGTGCAGGCGAATGCGGATGCCCTCGCGATCGAAAATTCGCCGCAACGATTTCTGCACGCTTGCGGAATAGCCGAGGTCGACCAGGATCAGATCGGTGCAGCCGTCGAAATCCCGGATATGCGCGCGAAGATAGGTCAGCAAACGGGTCCTGACGCCGGCAGCGATATCGGTGATCGCGCGCGGGTCCATCAGATCGGGCAGGGCGTCGGCGAGTTCGCGGCCGCTGGCAATGCCGTCGGGATACTGCGCGAAGAACTTCATCACGGCGGGCGGCTGCACCTTGACGATGTCGATAAAGGTCGCCGCGTCGATCTTGACGACCCGGCTCAGCAGCTCACAGAGTGGTTCGAGCGTATCGGCAGACCCGACCAGGCTGACGCGACGATTGATCTCGATATAGGCGCCGGTCTCGCCGTGGTTTGCCTGCCAGACGCGATGCGGCAGCAGGCCGTCGCGGCCGAGGAAGCCGACCGCAACGCGCGCGCCCTCGCGAGCAAGCGCTCTGCGCCGCGCGGCAATGAATGCGTCGAACGCCGCGATCACGGGGCCGAGCACGGTCACGCCGAGGTTGAAGGCGGGAGAATGCTCCGCGCTCTTCGCCGTCACCGCGCGCCGCAGCGTGCGGGCGCCGCAATCGAGCCGCGACGGCTGATCGGGACACAGCAATTCGAAGATCGATGCTTCGCGTTGAAACTTGGAAGCCAGCGCCGCGCCGGCCTGCGGGTAGTAGCGCGGACGGATGCCGTGACGGCGCGCGCCGTTGACATCCGCGGTGTGGTTGTCGCCGATATGGAACGAGCTTGCCGCGTCGATGCCTTGCTCGGCGAGATAGGCTTCAAACAGTGCCTCGCTCTTGCTGCTGCCGTGATCGCAGGACGCATAGAGGAAATCCCAGCTCAGCCCGGGACTGCAGGAACGCAGCAGCTGCGCGAGTTGGTCGGTGCTCCAGTAGGTGTCGGAAATGAAGCCGACGCGAAAGCCGCCGCGCTTCATGTCCAGATATTGCTCGAGCATTTCGGGATTGACGCGGCACAGCTCGAGTTCGGTCTCGAACTCGATCTGCGCAAGATCCTGCAACGCATCGCGGCTCAGGCCGAACAGCCTGAACGGAAAGTATTTGTAGATGTCGGCGATGTGCACTTCAGTTGAGCCGCACCGCTCTTGCGCTACCTTGCGCGCCCGCGCCTCCGCCTGGATTCGATGCTGAACGAAACTGGCGGACATGTTCGGAAATTTTTCAGCAATGCAGCAACGCTGAAAAACCCTTTCAAATACGCCATCCGCCGTCGTGCAGGCGCGCAACAGAAATGTATCGAAAACATCGAATGAACATGCAGAAACATTCTGCGCTCGACGCGTCGCGTCGACCGTCATGATCGTCATGCGCAAAATTCCCGCCAGTCCTCATGCGTTGAACGCGCGCGTGAGACAAATCAGGCGCGACAGTTCAAAAAAGTTGATGCGGGATTCGAAAACGCGCGCTTCGCGACTGACAGATTCAAAAAATCCGATAACGTCGAAACAGTGATTCGGAAAAAATTGCCTAGTCGCAATCGTCGAATGCAAGATGGCGACCAACGGCGATGAATCGCTCGCATGCTCCGCGCATGCATGGGTTCGCGTGGCGTTAGTTGGTGTGACAACAGCGTTTTCCGACGCGACGATCTCTTCCGCGGAAATGCGAGGCGATGCTGAACGAGTGCTCCAAACTCCGTCGAATTTTTCCCTGCGCCTACGGGCAGCGGCAGCTTTTGCCGGGCGGTCGGCAAAAACATCCAGCTAAGTATTTGAAAAATAACGAAAAAAGTCCGCCTGGTTTGCTGGGCCCCTCCGTTCAACGCTCAGAAGCCGCATGGAATGTGTGCCAGCGGCGTTGGTTGGAGAGCGGCGGATGAGTTACGCGCTTGATATGAGGGCACCGGTCGAAGTGGAGGCCACGCCGGCCGCGGTTGCACCGGCCGAAGCGGCTGCGCCGTGGAGCAACGTCCCCACCGTTGCCGATGCGGGCCCGCTCGACACCGTCGAGATCCACGACGAAGACAAGGAATTGCTCGACCGTCTCGCCGACGGCGACGAGGCGGCGTTTCGTGCTCTGGTCGAACGTCACGTCGATCGCGCCTACGCGATCGCGCTGCGTATCGTCGGCAACGCAGCCGACGCCGAGGATGTCGTGCAGGACACGATGCTGAAGGTGTGGACGCATCGCGGCCGCTGGCAGCATGGCCGCGCCAAGTTCTCGACCTGGCTCTATCGCGTCGTCAGCAACCGCTGCATCGATCTGCGCCGCAAGCCGCGCACCGAGAATGTCGATGTCGTGCCCGAGGTCGCAGACACCCAGCTCGATGCCTCCGCCGTGATCGAGCGCAACGAGATCGGCAATCTGCTGGAGGTCGCGATGCAGCGCCTGCCCGAGCAGCAGCGCGTCGCAGTGATCCTGTCGTATCATGAGAACATGAGCAACGGCGAGATCGCCGAGGTCATGGACACGACCGTGGCCGCGGTAGAGTCGCTGTTGAAGCGAGGGCGGCAGCAGCTGCGCGAGATGCTGAAGCGGCACGAGCGCGACCTGCGCGACGCGTTTACCGACTGCTAACCATAGATTCCGGCTTCTGAAGATTTTGCGCCTGACCACCGGCGGCCGACCCGTTTGATCGGGCGGACGGGGGCTGGATCCGCGTCACCTCTCTTTTTCACGATGCGGCATGCCATGCCCATCAGCACAGGAGCTACTCATGCCGGCAATCTCCACCAACACCGCAGCGAACTCCGCGGTCCGTTACCTCAACATCAACTCGCAGCAGGAAACCAGCGCGCTGTCGAAGCTGTCGAGCGGCTCGCGCATCACCTCGGCCTCCGACGACGCGGCCGGCCTTGCGATCTCGACCCGCATCTCCTCCGACATCACGACGCTGCAGCAGGCCGCCACCAACGCGGCTCAGGCGACCTCGATCCTGCAGACCGCCGACGGCGGCGCCTCCAATATCTCGGACATCCTGGCCCGCATGAAGTCGCTGGCTTCCGAGTCCGCCTCGGGCACCGTGGCGGATTCCAGCCGGGCCTACATCAACTCGGAATTCACGCAGCTCAAGGGCGAAATCGACTCGATCGCCAGCGGCACCCGCTACAGCAGCCAGAGCTTGCTCGACGGTTCGAGCGTGTTCTCCTCGGGCGTCTCGGTGCTGGTCGGTTCGACCTCGGCCGACACCATCACGATCACGCTGACGAGCCTCACGGCCTCGTCGCTGTCCGTGACGTCGCTCGACGTGTCCAGCCTGTCGAGCGCCACCAGCGCGATGACGGCTCTCGACACCGCGATCGACAAGGTTTCGTCCGCACGCGCCGAGATCGGTGCTCAGGAATCCCGCTTCAACTTCAGCGCCGACTCGATCTCCACCCAGACCCAGAACCTGCAGTCGGCCAATTCGGCGATCAAGGACGTCGATATCGCGTCCGAGCAGGCGACGCTGTCCTCGGCCGAGGTGAAGACCCAGGCCGCGGTCTCGGCGGAAACCGCGGCGAACCAGATGCCGCAGTATCTGCTGAAGCTGCTCGGCTAGTTCGAAAGACCGGCCGGGTCGGCATGATGCCGGCCCGGTTCCTATCGCGGCGGAAGTGTCGACATGACGGTTAGCAGCGCCACCTCAAGCACATCAGGCACCACGTCGACCAGTTCCGCCAGCACGGTGACAACGACCGGCACGACCAATTCGACCAGCATCGATTGGGATGCCCTGATCGAGGCCGAGGTCAACGCCAAGCTCGCAGCGGCGACCTCGATCACCACGACGATCACCGCGAACCAGGCCAAGATCACGGCCTATCAATCGCTGCAGACCGAGCTGTCAACGCTGGCGACCGGGTTGTCGTCGCTCAGCACCTCGATCATCAATTCGATTGCCACCAACGCGTTCGCCACCCGGGCGGCGACGATCTCGTCCACCGGTGACGTCAGCGCCTCGTCGGCGCTCAACATGAGCGTCAACAGCGGGTCGGCGACCGGCGATCACACGCTCCAGATCACCCAGCTCGCGACCGCGCAGAAGGTGATCGGCTCCTCGCAGTCGAGCAGCTCGACGGCGCTGGGTCTCTCCGGCACTTTCTCGCTCGGCCTGTCCGGCGGCACCGGCACGGCGATCTCGATCACCAGCGGCATGTCGATGCAGGATATCGTCGACACCATCAACGCCCAGACCTCGACCACCAATGTCCAGGCCTCCATCGTCCAGGTGTCGAGCGGGTCCTATGAGATGGTGCTGACGGGGACGCAGGACGCCGCTGACATCACCTATTCGTCGACGTCGGGCGATGACATCCTGAACAAGCTCGGCATCACCGACACGTCCGGAGCGTTCACCGACGTGCTGCAGAAGTCGCAGTCCGCGGAGTTCAGCCTCGACGGCATCGCGCTCACGCGGAATACCAACGACATTTCCGACGTCCTGTCCGGTGTCACGTTCGACCTGCTGCAGTCGACGCCGAGCGGCACCAGTCTCAACATCAGCATCGAGACCGACACCAGCCAGATCACGTCAGCGCTGCAGACCTTCGTCACCAACTACAACGCGTTTCGCGATCAGGTGATCGCGCAGTCGGCGCAGAATTCCGACGGCACGGCCGCGTCAAGCGCGGTGCTGTTCGGCGACAGCACGATGCGCGATATCATGACCCAGCTGCAGCAGGTGCTCAGCGGGACGGTCGGCGGCATGACGATGGCCGATCTCGGCCTGTCCTTCAACGAGAACAACGAGCTCCAGCTCGATACCGGCACGCTGTCGACGGTGCTGACGCAAAATCTCGCCGGCGTCACCCAGCTGCTGTCGGCGCAGACCACCACTTCGTCCAGCCAGCTCAGCGTGGTCAATACCGGCACGTCGCCGCAATCCTTCACGCTCGACCTCACGGTGGACTCCACCGGTACGCTGACCGGAGCCACGGTCGGCGGCGACAGCTCAGGCTTTTCGGTGGTCGGCAACACCATCATCGGCAATTCAGGAACGATCTACGCCGGTATGGCCTTCACCTATACGGGCTCGACCTCGCAATCGATCACGGTGACATCGTCGTCCGGTTTGGCGACGCAGCTCTACCAGCTCGCGCACACCAGTTCCGGAACTAGCGGTCAACTCCAGACCATGATCACCAACTTGCAGTCGCGCGACACCGACCTGCAGTCCCAGGTCAGCGACATTCAGAGCAATGCGGCGACGTTCAAGGCTCAGCTGCAGGTTCAATACGCCAATTACCAGGCGGCCATCGAAAGCGCGAACAATACGCTGGGCTACCTGAAAGCACTCCTAGACGCATCATCGAGTAACTAATGACCCAGAACGCGACCGCCTATCACGCCAACAATGCCTATCGATCCGCCGCGGTGGCGGTGCCGCCGCTGAAGGCGGTGGTGATGCTGTGCGACGGCGCGATCACGCTGTTGCAGAAGGCGCTAGACGCGCACGAGGCGAAGCGCTTTGAGGAAGGGCACATCTATCTGACGCGGGCGACCGCGATCCTGCGCGGGCTGAGCCACAATCTCGACTTCACCCGCGGCGGCGCGATGGCCGATCGTCTCTACCGCACCTATAACGCCCTGATCATGGCGTGCCTGCGCTCGTATGGCCGGCCGCAGGCCAGGGAGAATTTCCGGCGCATCATCGCGAGCCTGGCGGAACTGCGCGACGCCTGGAAGTTCGTCGAGGCGACCGCCGGCAAGGCCGCCAAGGCCAGGGCACTCGACATGACGCTCGAATCAGCCACCGGCCGCTGAGCCCGGAGAGGGCCGCGAATCACACGGCGAGGGCGCTTAGCCGGCGCAGCAAGGGCCTGGGCGGGCGCTCCCGGTTGGAGAAAATAGCCGTGCGGCAAGCACCATGCTGGACCTGATGCGGCAGCGGCGGAAATTGATTTCCGCCGTCCCGCGAATGCTTTATGACAGCCTTGGCGACGAGGCTGGATCTGCGCGCGCGATGGACGTTGCGACATTCGAAGACCTGATCGACAGGCTGGGGGAGGATCTGTCCCGCTGGCCCGACGATCAACGTCTTGCCGCCGTCCAGCTCCTTGCATCCTCGGCTGAGGCGCGGACGCTCTACGAGGAGGCGGGCGCGGTACGCCGCGCGCTCGCGGCGCCGCCGGTTCGCGCACCCAAGGGTCTTGCCGACCGCATCGTGACCGCGGCGACGAAATTGCCCCAGAAGCCCGCTTCGGGGCCGGCCTCGGCTGACGATCAACCGAACGATGCACAAGCGCCGGGCCGATCGGCGCAGCAAGGCAAGGTGTTGCCGGCGCTGCTGCTGGCCCTCTGCCTGTTGCCCGCATTGACGCCGCCGGCATTGATGCCCGGCGAGCCGGATCTGCCGATCAGCCTCTCGCTCTAAGACGTTCCGCATTGCCATTGCAGCTGTCCGCGTGCCTTCGCGGCGAGATGCTTGCGCACGCCTGCGAGCCGTGAGTCCGCAACGGACACGGCAAATTCTGCCGCTTCATCGAGTGACTCGGGGTGGATGAATCCGCGCCTGAAATCGGCGCGTCATCCGTTTTATCTGCGAACGACATCACGACCCGAATGTTCCACCGCGTTCCGTCGCGCATCCCGCGGCGAAGAGAGCCTTGTCATGACCGTTTCCTCGGCAACCTCTGCCGCAACCTCCACGACGTCGAGCTCGTCGTCGAGCGCGTCGATGGGGATGAGCTCGACCGATTTCCTCAACCTTCTCGTCAGCGAGCTGCAAAACCAAGATCCGCTGAACGCCACCAGCACGACCGACTTCATCAACCAGTTCACCTCCTACGCCAACTTCACCGAGCAGCAGTCGACCAACGCCAGCATGACGTCGCTGGCGAGCTCGTTCTCGAGTCTCGTGACGCTCAACTCGGTCAACTATATCGGCCACACCGTCGAGGCGAAGACGAATACGGCGGAGCTGACCAACGGCTCGGCGACCTTCGGCTACTCGCTCACCTCGGCTGCGTCCAACGTCGCGATCACGATCCAGGACTCCTCGGGCAACACGGTGTGGAGCGGCAAGGGGACCGGAGCCGCCGGCTCCAACACCTTCACCTGGAACGGCCAGACCTCCGACGGGACCCAGCTCAAGGACGGCGGCCAATACACGATTCAGCTGACCGCGACCGACTCCGCCGGAAACTCGCTGCTCAGCTACACCACGATGACGGGAACGGTGACCGGCATCGATGCCTCCGGCTCGACGCCGTCGCTGCTCGTGAACGGCGTCCCCGTCAGCGCCGCCAACATCATCGGCGTCACGTCCTGATTGCCTCCGGAGTCATATCATGAGTCTCACTGGTGCTCTTTCCTCAGCGATCTCGGCGCTCAATGCGCAGAGCCAGTCGCTGGCAATGATTTCCGACAACATTTCCAACGCCGATACCACGGGCTACAAGACCACGTCGGCGATGTTCCAGGATCTGGTGACCGCGTCGAACAGCGCCACCTCATACACGTCCGGCGGCGTCACGGTGTCCGGCCGCGCCAACATCACCCAGCAGGGCTTGCTGTCCGCGACCACCAACGCCACCGACGTCGCGATCCAGGGCAGCGGCTTCTTCGTCACCACCAACGCGACGTCCGGCGGCACCACTTCCTATACGCGCAACGGCGCGTTCACTACCGACAATCTGGGCTATCTCGTCAACAACGGCAACTACCTCGAGGGCTGGCGCACCGACGCTGACGGCAACATCATCGGCAATGCCTCCGCCGCGAGCCTTGGTCCGATCAATACGCAGGTGGCTTCCACCAGCGGCAGCGCCACCACCAAGACCACCGTCGCGGCGAACCTGCCGGCCGATGCCGCGGTCAACGCGACGTTCAACAGTTCGATGACGGTCTACGATTCGCTGGGTACGGCGAGCACGATCCAGATCGATTGGGAAAAGACCGGCGACAACACCTGGAAGGCCAGCTTCGAGCAGCCCAAGCTCGCATCGGACTCCACGACGGCCAGCGCCGGCGCTATCACCGATACGGTAGCGATCACCTTCAATAGCGATGGTTCACTCAAATCGACCGTGCCGAGCCCGCCGACCATCTCGGTGACCGGTTGGACAGACGGCGCGGCCGACAGCTCCATTACGCTCAATCTCGGCACGGTCGGCAAAACCGACGGCCTCACGCAGTATTCGTCAGGCGAGACCACGCCGGCCGTCGACCTTACGAGCATCACGTCGGACGGTCTGCCCTACGGCAAGCTGAGCAGCATTTCGATCGGCAAAGGAGGCGTGGTCGACGCCACCTACTCCAACGGGCAGACGATCGCGATCTACAAGATTGCGGTCGCGACCTTCAGCGATCCCAACGGATTGAGCGCGGCCAGCGACGGCATGTACTCCGCGACGGCCGCCTCCGGCAACGCCACGCTGCAGACCTCCGGCACCAACGGCGCCGGCACGATCTACGGCAACGAACTGGAGTCGAGCACCACCGATACCAGCGGCCAGTTCTCCAACATGATCTCGGCGCAGCAGGCCTATTCGGCGGCGTCGCAGGTGATCACCACCGTCGACAAGATGTTCGATACGCTGATCTCGGCGGTTTCGCGATGATGACCGAAAAGCAAAATGACCGCTTGCTGGTCAGGCTTCAGCGGCTGAAGGCGAAGGCCGCTGCGGTCCGGCCGGACGATCGCGCGCAGCTTCGTGCGTTGCTCGACGATGTCGGAACGTTGCGGGACCAGCTGATGCGCGAATGCGCGCGGCTCGACCATGAACTCAACCGGGCCGCGGTCCGGGTAACGGCAATCACCGCGTACGGGCGCAGCGCACAATCGGTTCGCGCCCTGCGTCGCGGACACTAGCTTGAACGGGAGCGATGACATGACACCGGAACGCAACATCAAGATCAATCCCGCGGGAAATGACGAGCGCGCAAGGTCGTTGATCGCGTTGATCGACAACCTGATCGCGATCGTGAACGAGGAGAATGTCGAGCTCGCCAAGGGCTTGCCGGCCTCGCGACTGAAGCAGGTCGACGAGAAGCACCGCCTTGCCACCCTGTTCGAGCAGTGTGTGGCGGAGGCGGTCGGCAAGACGGCAAATCTCAACGTTCAGGATCGCGTGCTGCGCGAGCAGCTGATGGACCGGATCCTGAAGCTGCGCATGGCGATGGACGAGAACGTGATGCGGCTGCGTGCGGCGATCGATGCCAGCAATCGCAGGATCGAGGCGATCATGCAGGCGATCCGCGAGCAGATCGCCAACGTATCGCCTTATGGCGCCGGCGGCCGTCGCGTCACGCCCGCGATGTCCTATGGCACCAATGTGCGGGCCTGATCGGGCCGGTGCCGGAGGGAGTTGGTCGTGTCGTCGCTCGATATTGCACGAAGCATCGCATTCAGCGGGCTGTCAGCCACGCAGGTGCAGATCAGCGTAGCTTCGGCCAATATTTCCAATGCCGACACCAAGGGCTATACCGCGAAAACCGCCAACCAGAGCAGCAGCGTCACTTCCGGTGTCGGTACCGGCGTCACGATCACGGAGATCAGCAGCGCGGTCGACAAGCTGCTCCTGAAGTCGCTGGTTGGGGCCGATTCCGATCTCGGCGCCGCCGACACCACCAACAGTTTTCTGACCGAGCTCCAGCAGCTCTATGGCAGCACATCGAGCTCGGACAGCTCCACGACGGGCACCTCGTTCGCCAACACGATCGCGGCGTTCGAGTCGGCGTTGTCGTCGCTGGCGAGCACGCCGAGTAGCGCGTCGCTGCAATCGAACGCCGTCAGCGCGCTTGCGGCGGTAACGACGCAGCTGCAGCAGACCTCGAGCGGCATCCAGACGCTGCGCTCCAATGCCGACCAGGACATCGCCTCGTCGGTCACCGATATCAATTCCGACCTGCAGCAGATCTCCGATCTCAACAAGCAGATCAAGCAGCAGGCGGCAGCCGGGCAGTCGACGGCCGATCTGGAGGACCAGCGCAACAGTGCGCTGCAGGATCTCGCGTCGATGATGAATGTGAGCTATTTCACCACGTCGACCGGCGATCTGCAGGTCTATACCGGATCGGGACAGGCGCTGGTCGATAGCACGGCGCATCCGCTGAGCTATACGGCGCTGCCCAGCGTCACGGCGTCGACGGCGTACAGCGCGGGATCGTCAAGCGGTTTCAGCGGCATCACCGTCAACGGCGTCGACATCACCTCGCAGATCTCCTCGGGCAAGGTCAGCGCGCTGATCACG
Organism: Bradyrhizobium sp. BRP56; assembly: GCF_020194035.1. Lineage (NCBI taxonomy): Bacteria > Pseudomonadati > Pseudomonadota > Alphaproteobacteria > Hyphomicrobiales > Nitrobacteraceae > Bradyrhizobium > Bradyrhizobium sp. BRP56. The sequence goes on along the minus strand of NZ_JADYVV010000006.1, from coordinate 77,317 downwards.
CTGCGCGACCAGGCGCTGCCGGCCGCGCAGTCGCAGCTCGACGAGCTGGCCCGGCAGCTGACCGCGACCGTCAACGCGGTATCGAACCAGGGCACGTCGGTGCCGCCGCCGGCCAGCCTCACCGGAGCCGCCACCGTGAGCAGCACGACGCCGCTGTCGGCAACCGGCACGGTGCGAATCGCCGTTGCGGACAAGAGCGGCAATCTGGTGTCCTACCAGGACCTCGATCTGTCGTCCTACGCCACGGTCGGTGATCTCGCCACCGCGATCAACGGTATCTCGGGGCTGTCGGCTTCGGTCGATGCCAACGGACACTTGTCGATCTCGACGACCACATCCGGCAACGGCGTTGCGATCAACGAGATGACGAGCTCGGTCGGCAGTTCGGGCGAGGGCTTTTCGGATTACTTCGGGTTCAACGACCTGATCACCGGGAGCGGCGCGTCCGACATCGCCGTTCGCAGCGACATCCTCAACGGCACGGCGGCGCTGCCGACGGCGACGCTCGACGCGTCGTCCACGATGACGGTCGGAAACTCGGTGCTGTCACCGGGCTCGGCGACGGTGGTGAACGCGCTCTCGAGCGCGCTGACGGGGTCGACCAATTTCGGCATGGCCGGCGGCCTCGGGGCGACCACCGGCTCTTTCACGGACTACGCGGCCGCCATCGTCGCCAACGTCGCCGGCAAGGCGACCCAGGCGTCGGCGGCCTACACCGCCAAGCAAACCGCGCAGTCGGCCTACGCGAATTCGCTGTCGTCGCAGTCCGGCGTCAACATTGACGAGGAATCCGCAAATCTGAGCGCCTTGCAGAACAAGTACGCCGCCGCGTCCCAGATCATTACCGCGATCAACGCCATGTTCTCGGCGCTGATGACCGCGATGAGCGCCAGCTGAGCCCGAGGCCGTCGTCATGATGATGCGTGTTGCCACCTTTGCTCAGTCGGACCAGATGATATCAAACGCGTTGCGGGTGCAGGCGGTGATGGCCAACGAGCAGGTGCAGGAGTCCTCAGGGCTGCAATCCGAGGATTTCGGCGGCTACGGTTCCGGCGCCGGGCGCGTCATCAATTTGCAGGTGTCGGTGACGCGCGCGCAGTCCTATATCGATGCCAGCCAACTCGCCGACAACAAGGTGCAGGTGATGTATTCGGCGGTCGGCTCGGTGACCGACATCATCACGCAGTTGCGGACCCAGCTCAGCGCGGCCACCACTGGCAGCAGCACGGCGACGGCATCGGTCATCAACTACGCCCAGCAAGCCATGGCGCAGATGCAGGGGCTGCTCAACACCCAGTATGACGGCGAATATGTCTTCAGCGGCGCCCGCACCGACACCGCGCCGGCGGATCTGTCGAGCTTCGACACCGGCACCGGATCGCTGACGACATCAGACACCAGCTACTACAGGGGCGACAGCGAGATCGCGTCCGTGCGCGTGTCGGACAGCCAGTCGATCTTCTACGGCGTCACCGCCGACAATCCAGCGTTCGAGCAGGTCATGCGGTTGCTGAAATACGTCGGCAACAGCACGACGCTGTCGTCGAGCGACATCACGCAGGCGCTCGACCTCGCGAGCAATGCGCTGGATGCCACATCCACCGTGCAGGCAAAGTTGTCGGCCGCGGCGTCGCAGATCGAGACCGCCAGCACAAACCAGAGTGACTATCAGAATTTTGCGAAGACGCTGTCGACGGACCTCACCAGCGTCGATGTCGCGGCCGTGACGGCACAGCTTTCGACCTATCAGGCGCAGCTGACGGCGTCCTATTCGGCGATCTCCAAGATCCAGAGCATGAATCTGGCAAGCTATTTGCGATAGCTATCGCCGGCATCACCGGTTCAGGATCTTCAGCCAGACATCGCCGAGGATGATCGGCTCGCGCGGCGGAAGCCAGGTGAGGCCGGCAGCCTTGCCGAGCTCCGCGATGGTGCCCTTGGCCTGCAGGTCGGCGAGGACCTTGTTGACCGATTCCAGCAGTCCTTTGTCGGTTTCGAGCGCAACGTAGCCGCGGTTGGCGCCGATCGGATAATAGTAGCCCGAGGCCGTGATCCTGGTGTCGGGATGTTCAGCGCGGTAGGCATCGAAGCGGCGCAGGTCGAGCAGCGTGGCGTCGAATTCGCCGCGTTCCAGTTCTCCGAGCAGGTCGCTGCGCCCCGGAACGAGGTGCGTGATGTCGTCGATCAGCTTTCCCTTGTCGAAGGTCATCAGGATGGCGTCCCCCAGCGTGCCACTTTCGATCGTCAGGCGAAGGCCGGCGAGATCGCCGATATCCTTGATCTTGCGCTCCTTGAGCTTGTCTTTGGCCTTGGGACCGAGCACGACGGTCATCGGCGAATAGATGTAGGGTTGGCTCGGCGCCAGCACGCCGATCGGGATCCGTCGGCGGCGATCCTCGCGGGTGGCGCCGTCGAAGTCCGGCAGCTTGGCCGTCGTGACGCCGGGCGCCTTCAGCGAGTCCGTGGTAAGCGCGTAGCCGCCGACCAACGAGCAGCGCCCGTCCGACAGCAGCGCATTGGCTTCGAGCGCCGGGCTTGCGGTGTCATCGAGCTTGCTTTCGAACCACTGGATCTCGAGCTTGCGGCCGAGCCGCCCGGTTATTGCCTGCGCGAGCGCAACGTCGAAGCCCGAGGCGGGCTTGCCGCGATGATGCACGGAAAACGGCGGCAGGTCCTCGTCGAGACAGACTCGGAGCGGCTCGTCGGCCGCGCGTGCCGCGGTCACGCCGGCAAGCTTCGAGATCAGTGCGAAGCCGAGAGCGGCGGCTAGCGCCGCAGTCCAGGCCCTCATGGCTTTCTCCGGCTTGCGACGAAGGCCCAGAGATCCGATATCTCCTCGTCGCTCAGGATGTCGCCCCACGGCGGCATCTTGCCGTTCTTGCCCTGCTTCACCGTGGTGACGAACCGTGTCTTGTCATCGGGATGGGTACGAAGGTCCGGCGTGACCGTGCCCGAATTGACCATGTTCGGACCATGGCAGTGCGAACACTTCTGGGCGTACGTGACTTTGCCCTTGTCGATCGTGGCCTGATCGCCGTCGGCATTTGCTTGCTGTGCGACGGCAGGCATCGTCATAGTCGCGATGCCCGTCATCGCGGCGGCGGTGAACACCGCCGCCGTCCAGATCGATACCGTATTCACGTGCGATCCGCGCTCACTGCTTGACGGCGAAGACCCAGAGGGACCCGCCCGTCGGCACTTTCGCAAGGCGCTCGTCGCCGGAGAAGATCGAGTACACTCCGCCGTAGCCGCTGGTGACGGCGATATACTGAACGCCATCTTGCTGCCAGGTCACCGGCTGGCCTTCGATGCCGGAGCCGGTCTGGAAGCTCCACAGCTTCTTGCCGTTCTCGGCGTCGAACGCATCGAATTCACCGGTCAGCTGGCCGGAGAACACGACGCCGCCGGCGGTCGAGAGCACACCCGAGAAGCGCGGGATGTCGCTCGCCACCTCCCACTTGCTCTTTCCAGTCATGGGCTCGATGGCCTTGAGATAGCCGCGCGGTCCGTTGGGCCAAGCCCAGGGATCGGTGAGGTCCATGCCGAGATACCATTCGCCCTGCTTGTAGGTCGCGGGCTCGGCCTTGTAGTTGCCGCCGATATTGAGCGTATTGGCGTAGGCTAGGCCGGTCTGCGGATTGTACGACATCGGCTCCCAGTTCTTGCCGCCAAGGATCGACGGTTGCACCAGGACTTTCTTGCCGTCGCGCGCATCCTTGGAGATGTCGGTCTCAATCGGACGGCCGGTTTTCAGATCGATGCCGCTCGCCCAGTTGACCGTCACGTAAGGATTGGCCGCGAGCAGCTTTCCATTGGTGCGATCGAGCACGTAGAAGAAGCCGTTGCGGTTGGCGTCCATCAGCACCTTGGTCGGCTTGCCCTCGACGGTCATGTCGGCGAGCACCATCTCGGCAACCGAGTCATAGTCGAACGGGTTGTTCGGCGAGAACTGGTAGTGCCACTTGATCTTGCCGGTCTTTGGATCCAGCGCGAGCACCGAGCAGGTGTAGAGGTTGTCGCCGGGACGCACCGCCGAATTGAACGGTCCGGGGTTGCCAATGCCCCAATAGACGGTGTTCAGCTCGGCATCGTAGGAGCCGGTGATCCAGGTCGATCCGCCGCCGAGCTTCCAGGTGTCGCCCTTCCAGGTGTCGCCACCGGGTTCGTCCGGGGACGGGATGGTATGGGTGCGCCATAGATGCTTGCCGGTTGCGGGATCCCAGCCGTCGATGAAGCCGCGGGTGCCGAACTCGGCGCCCGAGATGCCGGTGATCACGACGCCGTCGGCGACCAGCGGGGCCACCGTCATCGAGTAGCCTTCCTTGATATCCGCGGCCTTCTGGCGCCACAGCTCCTTGCCGGTCTTGGCATCGAGCGCGATCACATTGGCGTCGAGCGTGGTGCGGAACACCTTGCCATCGAACAGCGCCGCGCCGCGGTTGATGATGCCGCAGCAGACGATGCGCGGTGTTTCGGCGGGATATTCGACCTTGGTCTTCCACACCTGCTTGCCGGATTTGGCGTCAATCGCCATCGTGGCGTTGTGCGTGGTGAGATAGATGGTGCCCTGGTAGATCAACGGCTGCGATTGCTCGCTGCGATCGTCGGCGAGACTGTAATTCCAAACGGGAACGAGATTCTTGACCGTGTCCTTGTTGATCTGGTTCAGCGTCGAGAAGCGCTGAAGATTGTAACCCATGCCGTAATTGAGAACGTTCGAAGTATCAGTCGCCCCCTTGACCAACTGCTCGTTGGTCTGGGCGCTTGCACCATACGATGCAAGAATCACGAGGCTTGCGGCCAGCGCAATGCGTCTCATCCTATCCTCCCAATGAACCTTTTTCGCACGCCTATTCCTGACGTTGCGGACGGAACCATCCGCCTGAAACCAAAACGGGTCAATACGAAAACGTGAACGAGCGCCCGCTGACCGCAAGAGACTGATCAAAAGCGTCAGGTCTTTCGCAGATGCGTTCGTGGCTTGCTGTCGCGTGGAATACGCTACACCAGCGCGGGCCGCCGTTATGCCGCGGCGCGAACGGTCAGCTGGACGGCGTCAGGGGACAGACACTCGGCCGCGGTTTCGCGCCCCGCTTGTCCGGCGGCACATTGCAATTATCGATACGCTGCTCGTCGGTCCATTTGCGGCCGAGCCGTTCCTTGCCGGTGAGCACGCGCTGCTGGACCGCTTCCGCCGATGGGGTAGGGTGCCGGGTCTGCGCGGACACGGGCGCGATAAGACCGAATGCAACGAGGCAGCCCAATGCGTTCTTGCAAATGCTGGTCATGGGTCACCTCGCTCGTTGTGGTGCAATCGAGAGCGCCACAGATGGCCCGTGAGGCACTTTCCACCCGAATCCCGACAGGATTTCGTCGCGTACACGAACCGTGGGAAGCTCCGCTGAAGCTGCTATGGTAGGGTCCGATCGCAGGCGCTCCGTGTCTTCGCCGGAGCGGCACTTACGGGAGACGAACGATGATTTCGCGCCGATCGCTTGCTCTGACTTTGGCCATGGCCGTCCTGTCGGCGCCCGCCCTGGCGGCCGGCCGCAAGGGCGCGCTGAAGATGCTCGATCCTGATAATGACGGCACGGTCGACCTTGCCGAAGCCAAGAAGGCTGCCGCCAATCTGTTCGCGAAGCTCGATCCCGACCATGACGGCACGCTCGACGCGCGCGAATTGCGTGGACGGCTGACCGCGAAAGAACTGGCCGCTGCTGATCCGGATCACGACGGCACCCTGACGCTCGACGAATATCTCGCGGTCGTCGAGCAGCGCTTCAAGGCCGCAGATCCCGACAATGACGGAACGCTGGATGCGAAGGAGTTGAACTCGCGCGCCGGCCGGGCCCTGCTGCGCCTGCTCAAATGAGTTGCCAGCCGGCTAACTTTGCCGGGCGGATTCGCCGGATATTGACGCAGAATTCCGCGCATAACAAAAAAGTTGCGATTTCGCTCTTGGGCAAGACGCGGCTGGATGAATCGGGTCTCCTTACCCACGCGTCGCCGCCCGGCAGCCGGAAAATGCCCGACAGATCAGTGTCGGAGTTCCCGATGCCGGGCAGATGTCAGCGAGCCGTCGTCCGCTTCGGCATGTCCAGCAGCGAAGTCGGGTCCTTACCCGGCCGGCTTGCGCCCTGGAAAAGGCAGCCCTAGCTTGCCGCGCGGCGCGAGGCTTGCGCCAACTTATGACTTGGGAGAAGGAAATGGCCTGGAAAACACCGAAGATCGTCGAAGTGCCGGTGGGCATGGAAATCAACATGTACGCCTGCGCAGCGCGCAAGTAATCTTAAGACAAGTAACGCGAGACAGCCTGCCCGGCTCGTGCAGCGCGCTGCATCGAGCCGGGCAGGCGTCTTTTGTAGAATGCGTCTTCCGTGGGTCCTGATGCGGTCGCTCGGCCAGCTTCCCTCATACCCTTCCCACAAGACCTTGAGACCGACACCACCTGCGCGATTGGCGGGCCTGGCTGCTTTGTCCTACAGTGTAGCCTGAGGCTGCGGTGCGGGGACGATGAATCCAAAACTCAAGATCGGGCGTTGGGCGGGGATGCTGTGCGCGGCGATTGCCGGCATCGCGGCGTTGTTGCCGCCTGGCGCCCATGCCGAGGACTTTGATACCGAGCACATCTTCGGCTTCATGATCGGCTCCGACGTGGGCAATGTCGGCGAACGTGAATTCCAGAGCCAGACCACCGGGCGCTTCGCCAAGGACGGCGGCCGGTATCGCACGCTCAATCAGGAAATGGAGCTCGAGCTCGTGCCCGCGCCAAATTTTCGTGTCGAACTCGGAACGTCGTTCAGCGCATACGACATCAACCGCGTTCCGGGTCTTGACGATCGGCGCCAACTGTTGTGGCAGAGCGTCTCGGTCGATTTCCGCTATCGCTTTCTGAATCGCGAGGCGGCGCCCTTTGGCATGACGGTCGCTCTGGAGACGCGTGCCGATCGCGTCGACGAGACGACGGCCGCAGCCGTCCGTAGTTATGGCACCGAACTCACGGTCGCGTTCGACCGCGAGGTGATCCCGAATTTTCTCATCGCGGCCCTCAACCTAAGCTACGAGCCGGAATGGACGCGCACGCCGCGCACCGGCGCTGCGGATCAGGATGCCACCATCGGTGCCGCATTCGGTCTGATGGCCAGGGTGAAGCCGGATATCCTGATCGGCGGCGAAGCGCGCTATTTCAGGAAGTATGAGGGAATCGGCCTGGATGAACTGTCCGGGCAGGCGCTGTTCATCGGGCCGACCGCCTATTTCCAGCTCTCCGAACGTTCACGCCTGACCGCGACCTGGAGCGTCCAGGCCTGGGGGCAGCGGGCCGGGAGCAATGCCGCCCTCGACCTCGTCAATTTCGAGCGCCATCAGGCGCGGCTGGTGTACGGTTTGAACTTCTAGAGCGTGAAGCCTCTGGGACCGGTTCCCCAACCTCTCACGGGGCTGTGAAACCCGGACGTGGCTGATTACGTATTTCGTCGTGTTATCTATTGAATGAGCACGCTTAGGGATCGCGCATGAACCCGATTGATCTGATCGTCACGGTATGTGCCGTGCTGTCGCCCGCCACCTGCGAGGAGCAGCATCTGGTGTTCAACTGGAACGGCTCGCTGCAGCAATGCGCCATGGCCGCGCCGCCTTACATCGCGCGGTGGGTCGGCGAACATCCGAAATGGACCGCGGTGCGCTGGCGTTGCGAATATCCGCACAGCAACGATCGGGCCGGCACGGGCGGCGAGCTGCCGGCGGGTTAGCCTTCCTATTTGTTGCAGTCCTTCAGGTCCTTGTCGGATACCGAAAACACGGCGTCGGCCTTGATCTCGATGTCGCGAACGAAGCACTGTTTGGCGCCGCTGTAGCCGACCTTGGCGTCGTAGCGGCCGGGCTCGACGCCGGTGATCCGCAGGCGCTCGTCATGGTCGACTTCCTTGTCCTTGTCGTTGAGCGTCTGGTTCGGACCCCACTCGCTCTTGCCTGCCGGCGACAGCTCAAAGCTCGAAATCGTGGCGCTGGTCAGATTCCACAGCCGAATGCCTTTGCCCTTGCTTTGGGCGAGCACCGTCGCCGGCAGCACAAGCAACGCAACACCAACAGCGATCAACGCGCGCGACATCCAGCCTCTCCCTTTTGCTTCGTCCAAGGATGACGGCGTCTCACATATTTGCAAGGTCCAACTGCGAGAGCTGCCGCTTGATTTCGTCGATCTCGGGTTCGCCGCGCGTCGCGCGCGGTGCGGCAATGGTCTCGACGTGGAGGATTCGGGCCGGCCGCGACGACAGGAAGAACAGGCGATCGCCGAGGCGAACGGCGTCGTCGAGATCGTGGGTGACGAGCAAGGTCATCATTTTCCGGCTCGCCACCAGCGTCGCGACCTGGTCGCGCAGCCGCCCCGCGAGCGCATTGTCGAGCGAGGCCAGCGGCTCATCGAGGATCAGGAAATCGGGCTCGATTGCGAAGGCGCGGGCCAGCGCGACGCGGCGGGCGAGGCCGAGCGACAGCTCCGCGGGAAAATGGTTGCGGTGTGCGCCCAGTTCGAGCACCTCGAACAGCGCAGAGAGCGTGCTGTCGTCGACATGCGGTGCGGCCAGCCGCACATTTTCCTCGACCGTGCGCCAGGGCAACAGCCGCGGCTCCTGGAAGACCATGCCAAGGCGCATGCCCGGCGACCGCGCGACATGGCCCCGGTAGTTGGCGTCGAGCCCGGCGAGGATCCGGAGCAAGGTGCTCTTGCCGCAGCCTGACGGGCCGAACAGCACGCCGACCTCGCCAGCGTTCAGCGTGAAGGTGACGTTGTCGAGCACGTCGTGCCGCTTCCCGGCCGCGCTCTCAAAACTCTTGCCGGTGATATTGACTTCAAGCTGCACGGAGCCGCCACCGCGTTAGCCTGGTTTCAAACGGCTGCACCAGCAGGGTTTCGATGATGAGCACGACACCCGCAAAGCTCAGCGAATAGGCGAGCAGCAAGGGGATATCGAACAGCTGGAAGGCAACCCCGATCTCGAAGCCGACACCGTTCGGCCTTCCGAGATATTCGGCGACCAGCACGATCTTCCAGACCAGCGAGAGCCCGGAGCGCGCAGCGGCCGCGATGTAGGGCGCAAGCTGCGGCAGGATCACATGACGGAAGGCGCGGCCGCGCGGAAAAGCAAACGCCGTCGCCATTTCGTCGAGCGCAGGATCGAGCGCGCGGGCGCCTTCGCGCAGGGTGACGACGGCGGTCGGCAGCTTGTTGATGGCGATGGCGGCGATCGCGGCGACCTCGGTCAGCCCGGCCCAGATGTAAGCGAGCACGATGACGACGAGCGCGGGCAGGTTGAGCAGCAGGATCAGCCAGGGATCGCCAAGGCGATTGGCAAGCGAGACGCGGCCCATCAGATAGCCGATCGCCGAGCCGAGCGCCATGGCAAGGGTGAAGGCCAGCGCGACCCGGGCCAGGGTTGCGCCGAGATTGACGAACAGCGCGCCCGATCGGGCTTCGGCGACGAGCACCGACAGCACCGCCGGCGGCGCCGGCAGCTTCGCATCGCCGATCAGGAGAGAGGCAATCCACCAGGTCGCGATGAACAGCGTGAATGAGAGGAGACGCAGCACCGCTAGTCTCCCGGGATCGCTTGGTAGAAGGTGCCGGGATCGAGCTCGGTTGCCGTGCCGACCAGATCGCGGCCGCCGAGCTGCGCCAGCACGCGGTAGAGCACGCGCGCATCCGCCTCTTCGTCCGCGATCGGACGGCGCGGGATGCCTTCGCGGTAGCGCTCACGATAGGCATGCAGGGTTGCGGCATCCTGCGCACCGGTGAGCGGCGCGATCGTGTCCCATTCGGCATCCGAGGTCGCCAAAATCTCTTTCGCCGCGCGGGTCACCGCGATGAAGCGGGCCACCAGATCCTTGTTGGCGTTGGCCCAGGCTTCGTCGAACACGTAGCCGATCATGGCGATGCGGCCCTTGCTGCCGAGCTTTTGCAGGATCTCTTCCATCCCGGCGAGCCGGCGAAAGCCCTTGGCTTCGAGCGCGGCGCAGAAATTCCAGTAATTGAGCGTCGCGTCCATCTCGCCGCCGAGCGTCTTGGCGGCGAGCAGCGGCGGCGCGCCGTAGACGATGGTCGCCTGCGACTTCAGGTCGACGCCGTCCTGCTTCGATGCGGCCTGCAGCAACAGCCAGTTCTTGTCGATCGCCCCGCCGGCAATGGCAAGCTTCCGCCCCTTGAGGTCCGCGAGCGTCTTGACCGGCGAGGAGGCCGGGACCATCACGGCGCCCAGCGCGCTCGAATAGGGATAGAATTGCAGCTTGGCGCCGAGCGACCGCTCGCGCGACACCCAGGGCCAGTCCGATACCATCACGTCGGCCGTGCCGGCGCGCAGCGCGATCTTGCCGGCCTCGGGGCTGGCCAGTTCGACGACGTCGATCGACAGATTGGCCTTCTTGTCGAGACCATGGGAGCGAATGACGGCCAGTTCCCAGGCCAGCGTTCCGGTCTTCTGCGCTGCGACGCGGATGGTCTGCGCGTAGCACGAGGTGCCGAACTGCATGACCGCCAGAACTGCCGCAGCCAACACCGTGCGTACAGAGATGATCATCGTTTCTTGAGCCACTTCCCCGAATGTTTTCTTTTCTGATCAACATCCATAGCATAGCTTGCGGAAAGAGAAGAGGAAGCAGGACCATGGCAGGAGCTGGCATGCTACGACCGATTGTCGCCATCCTGGTGCTCGCCGGGGCGGCGGTCAGCGTGCGGGCCCAGGAGATCAACGACTATCCGACCTCGGCGCGGGCGGAATATGTGTTCGGCTGCATGAAGGCCAATGGCGAATCCCGGCAGTCGATCGAGCAATGTTCCTGCTCGATCGACGTCGTCGCCTCGATCATCCCCTATGATCGCTATGTCACCGCCGAGACCGTGCTGAGCATGGCGCAGGTGCGGGGCAATCTGGGCGGCCAGTTCCGCTCCTCCGAGCAGGCCGCGAACGCGCTCAACGACCTCAGGCGCGCCCAGGCCGAAGCCGAAGTCAGGTGCTTCTAGAGCATGATCCGGAAAAGTGCGAAGCGGTTTTCCGGAAAGATCATGCCTAAATACCGTGCTAAAGCGCGATAGCGATCCAACCTGATCTCATCGCATATTTTGCGTCCGTCGTGAGATCGCGGCGCGTCAGGTGCCGGGATTCTCGACCTTCCATTCGTGCTCGAAGATATGCCCTTCGGTGTCCTTGGCTTCGGCACGGAAGCGCTTGGCGCCGTTCGAGACGTAGGTGAAGCGGATATTGGGATCCTCGGAAATCGAAATTCCGCCCTCCATCGCCAGCACCGGACTGTCGTCCTGCCAGATATGCAGCTCGTTGACGAAGAAGGCCGGGATATAGAGCTGCGTGACCTGGTCCATCTGGAGGCCTGAATTATTCGGATGCCCGATCATGATCTGGGCCTCCCGCGTGCCGGTCGCAGGTCCCTGTTCGGACTTGGTGAATTGCCGGTAGCGCATCTGGCCGAGGCGGTTCTTGGCTTCCTCGACGTTCTTGCCGGCCGGCGCCGAGCAGCCGCCGGAGGCTTTGACATAGACCTTGCTCACATAGAGCTTGCCGTCGCTGAGCTCCGCGACGGCGTGCACATTGGTGTAGTTGTTGACGCGGACGCGGGTCGAGATCTCGGTGACGTTGGCAGCCGGCCCCAGCGTGAACTTCGCGGCCATTGGCGCCGGGTTCTCGTCGATCACAAGCGTGATCGCGACGACGCGGCGGCTGTCGCTCGGTTGCAGCTTGGTGCGCAGCGTCACCGGCACGATCGCGGCGTCTTCCGCACGCATCGGCATCTCGATGCCGATGACATCATTGCCGTCATTCATCGGACGGTTGCTGAAGATGTCCTGGACGAGACCCGGCCAGGGATCATAGGCCTCCGCGGCGGGCGCAGCCGGTGTGCCCAGCGCGATCGTGAGCAGGCTTGCGATGCAAAGCAGGCGGGCGCGATGTCCGGTCATGGTCGCGAAATCCTATGCAGCCGCGTAAGTATAGGACGAACAGCTATTCCCATTCAATTTCCGAGAATGCTGCAGTTGCGTTGCGGGCGTTGTAATCGTCGAACAATTGCCAGCGCGGCCGCTCGGCGGCTGCCGCGTGCTCCGCCGCGGCCGTGATCGGCTTGCCGCTTGCGACCAGTGCGCGCACGTCCGCGGCCAGCACCCCAAGATAACGCCGCTCGTCGGCAAGCGCTGCCGGCCACGCGCTCACGGGTCCGTGACCGGGAACCACGCGCTCGGCGGAGATCGCAGCGAGTTCGTCGAACGCACGCAGCCAGCCCTTGAGGCTGCCGTCGACCACGGGAATATGGATGAGAAACACCATGTCGCCGGCGAACAGGGTCCTGGTTTGCTCGTCGAGAACCGTGAGGTCGTTGTCGCTATGGGCGGGCGGCCACGCTTTCAGGGTGAGGGCTCGGCCCCCGAGATCGAGCTTCAGCGTGTCCGCGACCAGCACGGTCGGAGGGATGATCTTCACCTCGTCGATCAGCTCATCGCCCATGCTCCGGCGAAACCCGTCGAGGTAGAATTGCCCGCGCGCGGCCAGCGCGCGTGGCAGCGACTTGTGGCCGACGAAGCTGGTCCCGTCGCCGACGAAAGCCGCATTGCCGAAGCTGTGATCCGGATGCGCGTGGGTGTTGATCACGTAGCGGATCGGCTTGTCGGTACGGCTGCGGACCGCGGCGAGCAGCTGTCGTCCTTCGCGGACGCTGCCGCCGGTGTCGATGACGGCGACGGCGCTGTCGCCGATCACGAATCCCACATTGGCGATGGCGCCGTCGTTCTCGCGCGTCATCAATGCGGTGACCCCGGTGTGAACGAATATTCCGGGAGCGACTTCGCTTACAGGCAATTCCACCTCTTGCGCCCGCGCTATGGTCGGCGCCCAAAGCATCAGGAGCAGCGCAAGCACCGAACCGCCATGAACCATGTTTCCGCCTCAGTTACTCCGGGACGCGCGATCAATGTCGTCGCGTTCCAGTTTGCGCTGCAGCAAGCAACGCGGCGTGGTCGCGATCATTATTCCTGTTGCACGTCATGGTACGCCGGGCAATTGCTGGATGGCGGCGATCGATCCGATCAAGAGGAGACCGCGTAATGAGAATTGTCGGATGCCGTCCTGTTCTGCTCGCGCTTGTCGGTTTCATCGCCTGTCTGGCCGGCCGCGACATCGCACGCGCGCAGGTCAATGATCAGGGCGAACTGTCCATCGAGCTCATCGATGCCCGCGTGCTGCGCATCTGTGCCGATCCCCGCAACCTGCCGTTCTCGAACGACAAGGGCGAGGGGTTTGAGAACAAGATCGGCGAGCTGCTGGCGGGGAAACTGCAAAAGAAGCTCGACTACATGTTCTTTCCGCAGGCGACCGGGTTCGTGCGGATGACACTCAGCGCGCATCGCTGCGACGTGATCATGGGCTTTCCGCAGGGCGATGACCTCGCGCAGGGCACCAATCCCTATTACCGCACAGCCTATGCGATCGTCGCCAAGCCGGGCAGTGGGCTCGATGAGGTCACGACGCTCGAGGACCAGCGGCTGAAGGGCAAGCATATCGGCATCGTGGCGGGAACGCCGCCCGCGACCAACATGGCCATCAACGGCCTGATGACCAATGCGAAGCCTTATCCGCTGATGATCGATACGCGCTACGATTCGTCGGCCGAGGCGATGATGAACGATCTCGCCAAGGGCGAGATCGACGCCGGCATCCTGTGGGGGCCGATGGCGGGCTTTTACGCCAAGAAGGCCAACCCGCCGCTGCACATCACGCCGCTGGTCAAGGAGACCACGGGACCGAAGCTGATCTATCGCATCGGCATGGGCGTGCGGGCGTCCGACCAGAACTGGAAGCGCCAGCTCAATCGCCTGATCCAGGAGAATCAGCCCGAGATCAACAAGATCCTGCTCGACTACGGCGTCCCGCTGCTCGACGAGAACGACCGTCCAATCGGGCCGGAGACCGCGACCAAATCACCATGATCAGGCTCGCGGCGATGCTTGCGGTGATGCTCGTCGCCGCTTCGCCTGTCCGCGCGCAAGACCCACCCGCAGAGCCGGAGGGCTATCGCACCGAGGACTACCGCGCTCCGGTGCCGGTGACGATTGCCGGCGCACGGGTGCTCACCACCGCGGAAGCGGAAGCGATCTGGCGCGACAAGTCCGCTGCCTTCGTCGACGTGCTACCACGCGCGCCGAAGCCAAATCTGCCCGCCGGCACGGTGTGGCGCGAAAGGCCGCACCTCAACATTCCCGGCAGCATCTGGCTGCCTGACACCGGCTACGGCAAGGTCGCCGCGCCCACGGAGGACTACCTGCGACGCGGGCTGGTCCGCGCCTCAGGCGGCGACGCCACCAGATTGCTCGTGATCTACTGCCAGGAGAATTGCTGGATGTCGTGGAACGCGGCCAAGCGCGTGCTGTCCTACGGCTACCGCAACGTGGCGTGGTATCCGGAGGGAACTGACGGATGGGAGCGTGCCAAATTGCCGCTGGCGGATGCCGAGCCCGAGCCGCGCGAGGGAGAGCAGTAAGCCCGCCCTCGCGCGCCACGCGGGCCGTTACTTCTGCTTGTCGAGCTTGTTGATGGTCTTGCCGCCGTCGCTGTCCGTTGTGGTGAACGAGACCTTGTCACCGGCGTGGAAGGCCTCCAGCGACTGTCCCTTCGGCACCTTGTATTCCTGGATCGCGCCGCCGGACGCGCCCACTGTGCCGCCTTGCGTCTGCTGGATCGAGATGGTTCCACTCAGTCGGTCAATCTTGGTGACCATTCCCGACATGGATTGCTGGGCCAAAGCCGCTGTGGTGACCAGGCTCGCGGCGGCAAGGCTGGTCATGACGATCTTGGCTGCTTTCATGGAGGTCTCCCAAGTTCAGATATAGTTGGAGACAACGAGCGGGCAGTGCAGTTTGTTCCGGATCGGCGTGGCCCAACAGACTGTTACCCAAAAGACCGTCAAAACGGCGCGTTGACGATCCCGGGCGTTCGGTCGCAGGCCTCAATCGAGCTCCTGCTGGATGGTGCGGCCGAGCGCGAACAGGCGCTGATCGATGGCGGTCGGCACCTCGCAGACGAATTTCACCACGCGCCCGCGGTCCTCGAAGATGCGGGTCTCCCAGACCAGCTGGTTGCCGAGCTCGTCGACCTTGGCCTGGTCCGGCGGTGTCGCGTCCTGCAGCGCCTGCAGCTTGAGCGTATCGTCGCGGATCTTCTCCGCGGCCTCGCGCTGCTTGCGCATCACGCGCTCGAGCCCGTTCATGACCGAGGCGCGCTGTCCGTTCAGCGTATCGAACAGACCGGCAAACAGCAGTTTTCCCGCATTGGCCTTGTCGGCCGCGGCCGCTGACAGGAATTCGGTGATTTCCTTCTGCGCCTCCTCGAGCGGAACGCGGCGCGCCGCGAGCTTGATCGCGAGCGCGCTGACTTTCGGGTCGTCCTTCCACTTGGTCTCGGCATCGCCGAGCGGCGGCCCGGCCCAGACTGCGGCGAGCGAGATCTCGGGCACCTTGGCCTGTTGGCAGGGCCAGTCCGGATAGCGCGGGTCGGCAGCCGATGCGGCCTGGTTCGACAGAACCATCGCGAGCAGCGCGCCCAGTCCTGTTCGCCAGCCTGTCATGCCTCGCCTCCGCCGGGTCCGCGGCGCACCAGGCCGCGCGATGGATCGTAAGCCAGGATCGCGCCGATCATGAAGACGACCGTGCAGCCGCCGACCACCGCGAGCGAAACCCAGTTCATCTTGCCGTACAGCGCAAACCGGATCAGCTCCACCGCATGCGTGAACGGATTGCACTGGCAAATATAATACAGCATCGGGCTGCCTTCCTGCACGCGCCACAGCGGGTAGAGGGCCGACGATGCGAAGAACATCGGGAAGATCACAAAGTTCATCACGCCGGCGAAATTTTCCAGCTGCTTGATGCTGGCCGAGATCAGCATGCCCAGCGCGCCGAGCATCAGGCCCGACAGCACCAGCGCCGGAAGCACGGTGAGGTAGCCGATGGTCGGCGGCGCGATGTCCCAGAACCACGCGATGACGAGGAAGGCATAGACCTGGAGCAGCGACACCGCCGTGCCGGCGAGCAGCTTGCAGAACAACAGATAGCCGCGCGGCAGCGGGCTGACCAGCAGCGTGCGCATGTTGCCCATCTCGCGGTCGTAGACCATCGACAGCGAGGACTGCATGCCGTTGAAGAGCTGGATCATCGCCATCAGGCCGGGCGCGATATAGACCTCGTAGAGGATGTAGGTCTCGTAGGGCGGGATGATCGAGATGCCGAGCACCTGCCGGAAGCCGGCCGCGAAGATGAACAGCCAGACCAGCGGCCTGACCAGCGCCGACACGAAGCGCTCGCGCTGATGCAGGAAGCGCAGCGCCTCGCGCCACACGATGCCGTTCAGGCAGACGAGGTACTCCGACAGCGAGAAACCGCTTCGCTCAGGCGTAACCGTCGTGCTGGTCATGACGGCGGTCTCCCCGCGAGTGTTGCCGTTCCGGTCAGGCGCATGAACGCGGTGTTGACGTCCTGGGCGCCTGCGTCCGCGATCACGCGTGACATCGGGCCGTGCGCCAGCATTCGGCCCTGATGCAGCACGACGAGGTCGTCGTTTGGCATGATCTCGTCGAACAGATGCGTCGCCCAGAGCACGCCGATGCCCTGTTCGGTGACGAGCTGCCGGACATGGTCGAGAATGTCGGCGCGCGCCTTGACGTCGAGCCCGACCGTGGCCTCGTCGAGCAGCAGCAGCCGGGGCCGATGCAGCAGCGCGCGGGCGATCTCAAGCCTTCGCATCTGGCCGCCCGAGAGATCGCGCACCTTGCTGGCGGCGCGGTCGGCAAGCCCGATGCGGCCGAGCACCTCGGCGCTGCGCACCCGCGCCTCGCGCCGCGAGATGCCGTGCAGCGCGGCGTGATACAGCAGGTTCTGCGTCAGCGAGAGGTCGAGATCGAGCGTGCGCGGCTGGAACACCACGCCCATCAGCCGCAGCGCTTCACCCGGCGTCCGGCTGATGTCGTGGCCGAAGATCTTGATCTGGCCGTTCTGGATGCCGAACAACCGCGTCACCAGCGAGAACAGCGTGCTCTTGCCGGCGCCATTGAGACCCAGCAGCGCGGTGAAGCTCGCAGGCTGAACCGTGAAACTGACATCGATCAAAGCGCGGCGCGGACCGTAGCTGTGGCTGACATTGCCGATCGACAGCGCCGGCTGCACGGCCGCGGCTGTTCCAGGGCCTGCATCCGGCGAGAGCTGGCTCGCGATATGGGCGTCGCTTGCGGTCATGGCTGCGCGATCGTGATCCCCCAGGGCAGTTCGCCGACCTGAATGGTCTTGATCACCTTCTGGGCCGCGACGTCGATGACCGAGACGTCGTTGGAGACGCCGTTAGTGACCAGCAGATATTTTTCGTCCGGGGTGAAATCCATGTGCCAGACCCGCTGGCCGACCAGCAGATATTTGAGGACCTTGTGGGTCACACCGTCGACGACAGCGACGCGGTTGGCGGGGCCGAGCGCAATGAATGCGGTCTTGCCGTCCTTGGTCATGCCGATGCCGACGGGCTGGATCGCCTCGTTGCGCAGGCCCGGAATTTCGAAGGTGATCTTGCCGGTCACCTCGCGCTTGACCGGATCGATGATCGACACGGTGCCGCCGATCTCGGAGGAGACCCACAATTCGGAGCCGTCACGCTTGAACTGGGCGAAGCGCGGTCGCGAATCGACCAGCACATTGGCGACGATCTGGCGCGTCGACGTGTCGATGAAATGCGCCATGTTGGTGGTCTCGGAGGTGTTGATCAGGATCTTGCCGTCCGGGCTGATCGTCATGCCCTCAGGCTCGACGCCGACCTGGATGTCGCCAATCCGGGCGCGCTTTTCGAGGTCGATCACCGTGACCGTGTTGTCGTTCTCGTTGGCGACATACATGGTCTTGCCGGCGGCATCCTGGGTGAACAATTCAGGGTCGGGACCGGAGGGCAGGGTGTCGACGATCTCCTGGGTCTTGGTATCGATCACCTGGATCGTGTCGTCGTCGCCGACTGCAACCATCACGAACTTGCCGTCGCGCGAGAACTCGATGCCGCGCGGCCGCTGGCCGACCTTGATGGTTTTGGTCACCGTCCAGCTGCTGGTGTCGATCACCGTGACGGTGTTGCCCTTCTCGTTGGAGACGTAGGCAACGAAGGCGGACGCCGGTGTCGCGGCAAGCCAAACGAGCATCCCGGTCAACAGACAGCGGCGCCACATGCGTTTCATTCTCCCTCACTGCAGCTTGCACTTCGTTTCAGGCCGGTCAACTCCGAGCGTGTCGAGTTCGGAGACCTGATGCAGGAAACCTTCCTGCGGCGAGACCGAAACGACCATACGACCATCGGCCAGCAGGATCGGCTGGCGGAGCTGCAGATTCCAGTCTCGCAGGGTCAATCGCGTGCCCTTGAAGGCGGCAATCGAGAAATCCTTGCCCTTGAGGAAGGCGATGACCTTCTTGGGGTCCCCCGAATTGGTGCGCGATGTGGCTTCCCCGATCATGCGCGCGGCGGTCCAGGCCTGCATGTCGAGTGCGGTCATGCGGCGCATGTTCAGCTTGACGAAGCGGTTCTGGATCTGGACCGCGCCCCACTGGTCATGCGCAGCGTCCCAGCTGGTCGGCACGAGGCCCGCCGAGCCCGCCACCGGACGCGGGTCCCAGGTGCGGTACGGCAGATAGTTCGCGAACACCTCGCTCTCGTCGGCGGCGACCAGCACGTCGTAAGCCGGCGCCTGCTGGGTGAACACCGGCATCTGGCGCTGGATCAAGGTCACGCCGCTGTCGGTGCGGCGCGCGCCGCCGGTGTCCTCGAAGGTCCGTTCCTGAACGATCTTGGCGCCGAAGCGGGTCGCGGCGCGGCGCAGCGCGTCGGCGTAAAGCTTGTCCTGATCATGCGAGCCGACCACCAGCAGCCAGCGCTTCCACTGCTTCCACACCAGATACTGGCCAAGCGCATCCGCCAGCATAGAGCGGGTCGGTGCGATGTGGATGACATTGGCGCGGCAGTCCTGCTCGCGCAGCCGATCGTCGATCGCGCCGGCGTTCAGCAGCACGGTGCCGCGGTCGCGCAGCGCGTCGGCGACCTTGAGCAAGGCGTCGGCCGGCAGGTCGGTGATGATATAGTCGTTGCGTCCGGCGAGGTCGGTCGCGACCTTGGCGACATCGTCGCTATCCTTGACCTTGACCTCGTCGAGCACGAAGCGCTGGTTGAGGAATTTGCCGGTCGTGTTGTTGTCCTCGATCGCAAGGCGCGCGCCTGCGATGCCGTCATTGTCGGCGGGTTGCTCGACCAGCGAGAGCGTCGATTTGACGCCGGCATGGCCGAGATAGCCGATATGAACCTCGACGGGATCAGCCGCCAGCGCGCCGGTCGCTACCATGCTGAGCGCGATCGTGCCGATCAGCCATCGCAACATAACTCCTCCCGCAGTCTTTTTTCACTCGGCATGGCCTTCGGAAATCCGGCTTTCATGCTGTTAACTTGCAAGATGCCGGAATTGGCCTAGCTTGCAACCCCGCTTTTTGTCGTTGCGACGTTACAAATTACGATTGGTTCACAATCATGAGATCAGCGTTTGCCTTCGCCGTTTCTTTGCTGGTGGTGTCTGCGGCGGCAGCGCGCGCCGAGCCGCCCAAGCTCGCGGTGTTCGACCTCGAGATGATCGACACCAGCCTGCAGGGGGAAGTGAGCGGGCCACGCAGTGATGAGCAGGCGCGGCTGCTCCGGGCCGGCGATCAGGTGCGCAAGGAGCTCGCGGACTCCGGTAAGTTCCGCGTGCTCGACATCGCGCCGGTCAATGCTGCGGCGCATGGCAGCAATCTTCAGGCCTGCGGCGGCTGCGATGTGAAGCTGGCCGGCGAACTGGGCGCTGATCTCGTGATGACGGGCGTGGTGCAGAAGGTCTCCAACCTCATCCTCAACATCAATCTCTATTTGCGCGACGTGCATAGCGGGCAATTGCTGGCAGCGGCGAGCGCCGACATGCGCGGCAACACCGACGAATCCTGGTCGCGCGCCACCGACTACGTCGTGCGTAACCGCCTGCTCGCGCCGAACTACGGCGCGCCGCAAGCGCGGTAGCCTGCGCGCCATAGCGGTTCCGTCATCCTGAGGAGCGCGCATCGCGCGCGTCTCGAAGGATCGACGGCCACCAGCCGGGCCGTGCACCCTTCGGGACGCCGCTGCGCGGCTCCTCAGGATGACGGAGATGGACAGGCGCCGTCCGAAGTGACGCTCACGCCTTCAGCCGCGCGGCGTGCCAGCGCAGATGATCGGCCATGAAGGTCGAGATGAAGTAGTAGCTGTGGTCGTAGCCCGGCTGACGCCGCAGGGTGAGGGGGATGTTGGTCTTCTCGCAGGCGGCCTTCAGCAATTCGGGCCGCAACTGCTCGGTGAGAAAGCCGTCGGCATCGCCGTAGTCGACCAGCAGATCGGAGAAGCGGGCACCATCCTCGATCAGGGCAACGGCGTCGTGCTTGCGCCACGCCTGCTTGTTGCTGCCGAGATAGCCGCCGAGCGCCTTGTTGCCCCATGGCACCTGCGACGGCGCCACGATCGGCGCAAACGCGCTCGCCGCGCGATAACGATCGGGGTAGCGCAGCGCGACCGTCAGCGCACCATGACCGCCCATGGAATGACCAAGGATCGACTGCCGCGTCGTGTCGACCGGGAATTGCTCGGCGATCAGCTTGGGCAATTCCTCGGTGACGTAGCTCCACATCCGGTAATTGGTCGCGAACGGCTGCTCCGTCGCATCGACGTAGAAGCCCGCGCCGAGTCCGAAATCGTAGGAGTTGGCGGGATCGCCGGGCACGCCTTCGCCGCGCGGGCTGGTGTCGGGCGCGACGAAGATCAGGCCGAGCTCGGCGCATGCCTGGCGGAATTCGCCCTTCTCGGTGACGTTGGCATGGGTGCAAGTCAGGCCCGACAGATAGGTGACGACGGGCAGCTTGGCGCCGGCCGCATGTTCAGGGACGAACACCGAAAAGGTCATGTCGGTCTTGGTCTCGCGGCTTGGATGCCGATAGACGCCTTGCGTGCCGCCATGCGACTTGTTCTGGGAAACCGTCTGCATTGTCGTATTCCTCTTGGTTGGAGCGCTGCGTCAGGCGACGCCGCTCTCGATCGCCAGCCGCACCAGCTCTGCCGAAGTGCGCACGCCAAGCTTCTGGCGCATGATCGATGACGTGTTTGCGACCGTCTTGTATGATGAATGCACCAGCCAGGCGATCTCCGACAGGCTTTTGCCGGAACTGAGCAGGCGCAGGATCTCCATCTCGCGCGAGGTGAGCTTGGAGAGCGGATTTTGCGCAAAGCCGGGCCGCGCAAACGCCACGTTGCGCGCGATCGCCGGTGGCAGATAGACGCCGCCATTGCCGACCTCGCGCACCGCTTCCACCAGATCGTTGGGATCGCCGGTCTTCGAAACGTAACCCTTGGCGCCGATGTCGATGGCGCGGGCGGCGAACACCGGGTCATCGTTCATGCTGAACATGATGAGGCGCGCAGATGCATCATGCGTCAGGATGCGGCGCGCCAGCTCGAAGCCGGAGACCGTCGGCAGGTTGATGTCAATCACGCAGAGATCGGGCTTCTCCGCGACGAACGCCCGTTCGCCGCTTTCGGCATCCGCCGCTTCCAGCAGCGTGATCTCGGGATCGTCGGCGAACACGGTGCGGCAACCGGAGGCAACGATGGGATGATCATCAACGATCAGAATGCGCATGGCGTTGTTCCGGCGACCTGCTTCGATTCACTCATCATCACGTCGGTTTGCGCGAAGGACAGGTCGGTTCCGACCGGTTGTGCACCTCGTGCGGGATTGCGATAGGGTGCGATTAGATAGCCGGGCAAATTTGGCTGTCAACGATCCTCTCGGAGGAGGGATCGCGGTCGGGGGCAACGTCATGTGGCAAAAGCTATCCTTGCGCGCGCGGATCAACCTGCTGCTGGCGCTGATCCTGGCGCTTGGCCTCGGCATCAATATTGCGCGGCTCGTGCTGGAAGCGGGGCCGCGTGTCCAGGCCGAGGACCAGAGCGTGATCCGCCTGGCGCGTGAATTCGTTGCGACGATCGTGGCCGGTCTCGACGAGGCGCCGGATCCCGATGCGCGGCTCGACCAGATCGTCCAGGACCTGAGCCGGCTGCGTCACGTCAGCATCATGCGGCAGGATGGCGCGACCGCAAAATCTCCTGACCGCCCCGAGGACGCCGGCGATCCGCGCGCTCCGCCGCAGTGGTTCGTCGCGCTGGTTCATCCCGAGCAGACCTCGGTGAGGGTGCCGATCTCGGTGCACGGCAAGCCACAATCGCTGGTCATCACCTCGCATCCCGACGACGAAATCGCCGAGATCTGGGACGGCATCGTCACCCAGATCGAGGTCGGCTCCGCGATCGCGGTCGCGCTGCTTCTGGTCACCATGCTGGTGGTCGGCCGCGCGCTGGCGCCGCTGGAGGCACTGTCGCAAGCCATGACCGGCATCGAGGCCGGGGACTACGACGCGCGCGTCGAGCCCGGCGGATCGCCGGAATTGGCCGCCATCTGTGCCAAACTGAACCATTTGGCGGCGACCCTTGGCGATGCCGTGGAGGGCAAGCGGCAGCTCGCCGAGCGCGCGGTCTCGCTGCAGGATTCCGAGCGCAAGGAGATCGCGCGCGAATTGCACGATGAGTTCGGGCCCTATCTGTTTGCCTTGCGCGCGCATGCCGGTGCGCTGACCCGGCTGGCGGAAGTCGAAAAGCCGGACCCCGCGGCATTGCGCAAGCACGGCAACGCCATCCTCGAGCAGGTCAACGCGCTCCAGCAGTTCACCCGCCGGATTCTGGAGCGATTGCGGCCGGTCGGCCTGGCCGAGCTCGGGCTGGCGGAAGCGCTCGGCGCGCTGGTGCGGCTATGGAGCGAAACGCACCCGGAGGTGGAGATCGAGAGCCGCATCTCGCCGGCGCTCGGCGATACCGGCGAGATGGCCGACCTGACGATCTATCGCATCGTCCAGGAAGCGCTCACCAACGTATTCCGCCATGCCGGCGCGACGGCGGTCGATATCACGATCGAACCGGCGGACCGGCAGGCCGGCCTGCGCGGCAGCCGCGACTGCGCGCTGGTGCGGGTTCGCGACAACGGCCGCGGCTTGCTGAGGGATCACAGGCTTGGCCGCGGTTTGACCGGGATGCAGGAGCGGATCCTCGCGCTCGGCGGCACGCTTAACATCAATTCCAGCGATGATGGCGTGACGGTCGAGGCGCTCGTGCCAAAGGCCGCGCGGTCCTAGACGATTGGCTGTCGCCAATATCTGAAAGCCGCCCAAGCCAGCGCCGCTGCGCCGGCGATCCAGAGCACGACGATCGCGATCATTCCCGCCCGGCTGGTCGGACGCTGCAAGACGGCGCTCGCCTTGGCACGGCATTCCGCCATCACCTCGTCCGGCACGAGCGAGATCGCAAGCCAGATGCCGAGCGGCAGCAGGATCAGATCGTCGAGATAGCCGATCACCGGAATGAAATCCGGGATCAGATCGATGGGAGACAGCGCATAGGCCGCGACGGCGACGGCAAGGGCCTTGGCATACCAGGGCACGCGCGGATCACGCGATGCGAGATACAGCGCAACGCTGTCCCGCTTGAGGTTGCGTGCCCAAACCTTGATCGAGGACAGCTTGGTTGAGGACAACTTGATTGAGGAAAGTCTGTTGGCGGACGGCATGGCGCAACGCCTGCACGTCGGATGGAACCGCTATTCCAGCACCACATCGGCCGGCATACCGCCGTGCAGGCCCTTGTGGACGGAGGAGGGCGCGATGCCGAAATACTTCCGGAAGACGCGGCTGAAATGCGACGAGCTCGAGAAGCCCCAGGAGAACGCGACGTCCGTGATGGTCTTGCCGTTCTGGGACTCCAGCTCCTGCCGGCAATTCTGCAGCCGGGCTTTCCAGATGTAGTCGCTGACCGTCATGCCACGATCACTGAACAGCATGTGCAGATAGCGCTTCGAACAGCCGAGCGCCGCCGAAATGCGGTCGATGCAGAGATCCGGATCGCGCAGATGCTCGCGGATGAAGCCCTGGGCCCGCACATAGGTGGCCTCGGCGCTGCCGCGGTCGAACATGGCGCCGGTCTCGCGCAGCGGCAACAGCAGCAAGTCGATCAGCGCATCGGCCACGCCGACGGCGTTGACCGGCGTCAGCGTCGGTGCCTCGCCGAAGGCGGCATGAACGAAATCATAGGCGATGCGGCCGGTGCCGTTGCGCGCCGACAGCTTGCACGGCGCCATCTTGGAGAGCTGGAAGCCGCGCTCCTTGAGCAGGTCCTTTGGAACGATGACAACCTCGTGCCGCGTCAGCGACGGGCTGATGATGGTGTGCGGACACGACACGTCGTAGGCGAAGCAGTCGCCCGGCATGATGTCGAAGTGCAGACCGTCCTGCTCGAAATGCGAGACGCCGTGGGTCTGGAACACGATCTTGATGTAGGGGTGCTCGCTCAGCTTGATGCGCGAGATGGTATGCGCGATGCGGTGCTGGCTTGCCTCGATCTGGC
Organism: Bradyrhizobium sp. BRP56; assembly: GCF_020194035.1. Taxonomy (NCBI): domain Bacteria; kingdom Pseudomonadati; phylum Pseudomonadota; class Alphaproteobacteria; order Hyphomicrobiales; family Nitrobacteraceae; genus Bradyrhizobium; species Bradyrhizobium sp. BRP56. The sequence continues at coordinate 52,754 of NZ_JADYVV010000006.1, read as the reverse complement.
ACAGCTTCAATCGCGATACCGTCGTGAAATTGACCCTGGCTTCGAGCGAGGATCCTTCCAGCGCATCGACGTCGAACTGGCCGCAAAGGTCAGTGAGCGCATCCGACCAGCGCTGGATCTGCCGCTTGGGCGTCAATCCGTTCGTGCTGAGAGAATGGACTGTATCGGACATCTTTCCAGCCACCGATTCGATCCCCACGTGACTGCTCACCGAGCTTAAGTCTGGCCCGGGATGATGCGCCTTCTCCCTGATTCTGAATAGCTTAGGGAGACGGCGGGATTTCTTCCCGGTTAATGTCGGGTGATCCTCCGACTTAGTTCTGGGCTCGTCAAGCGCAACCTTAGCACGCGTCAATCTGGCATCCGGATCGCGCCGGCCGCGATTGATGCCCTGCAACATGAAGCAAGCTTTCCAGCTAATTCAGGGCCGGTCGACAAAAATCTGACGAAGCTTCGCTTTTGAGCAAACGGCTCTTCTCTATTGGGCAAGTCAGCGTGCTTCGAGAGGACTACGACTGGGGCACCAAAATGGAAGAAGTGGGGCCGTTTCGGCGGAAACCCTTGAGCTCTTGAACCTGGGAGGAAATCCACGATGCGCAAGATGCTTTACGCGACCGGCCTTGGGGCAATGGCGGTATTTGCCGTCGGAGCTGCCAACGCCAATGACGAACTCCACAAGATGTCGCAGAACCCGAAAGACTGGGTGATGCCGGCCGGAGACTACGCCAATCAGCGTTACTCCAAGCTGAATCAGATCAACGCCTCGAACGTCGGAAAGTTGCAGGTCGCCTGGACGTTCTCGACCGGCGTGCTGCGCGGCCACGAGGGCGGCCCGCTGATCATCGGCAACATCATGTACGTCCACACCCCGTTCCCAAACAAGGTCTATGCTCTTGACCTTTCGCAGGACAACAAGATCGTCTGGAAGTACGAACCGAAGCAGGATCCGAACGTCATTCCGGTGATGTGCTGCGACACCGTCAACCGCGGCGTTGCCTATGGCGACGGCAAGATCTTCCTGCACCAGGCCGACACCACGCTGGTTGCGCTCGATGCCAAGACCGGCAAGGTGGAATGGACGGTGAAGAACGGCGATCCCAGCAAGGGCTCGACCGGCACCTCCGCGCCGCTGGTGGTCAAGGACAAGGTGCTACTCGGCATCTCCGGCGGTGAGTTCGGCGTCCAGGCTCATGTGACCGCTTACGACATCAAGACCGGCAAGCAGGTCTGGCGCGGCTACTCGGAAGGTCCGGATGACCAGCTTCTGGTCGACGACAAGACCACCGAGCTCGGCAAGCCGATCGGCAAGGATTCGAGCCTGAAGACCTGGCAGGGCGATCAGTGGAAGATCGGCGGCGGCGCGACCTGGGGCTGGATCTCCTACGATCCCGAACTGAACCTCGTCTATTACGGATCGGGCAATCCCTCGACCTGGAATCCGAAGCAGCGTCCCGGCGACAACAAGTGGTCGATGACGATCTGGGCGCGCAACCCGGATACCGGCGTCGCCAAGTGGGTCTACCAGATGACGCCCCATGACGAATGGGACTATGACGGCGTCAACGAGATGATCCTCTCGGATCAGACGATCGACGGCAAGGCGCGCAAGCTGCTGACGCATTTCGATCGCAACGGCCTCGGCTACACGCTCGATCGCGCCACCGGCGAACTGCTGGTCGCCGAGAAGTACGATCCGAAGGTGAACTGGACCTCCGGCGTCGACATGAAGAAGGACTCGCCGACCTATGGTCGTCCGAAGGTTCTTGACGCAGCGTCGACCGACAAGGCGGGCGAGGACGTCAACGTGAAGGGCATCTGCCCGGCAGCGCTCGGCTCGAAGGACGAGCAGCCGGCAGCCTACTCGCCGGACACGCAGCTGTTCTACGTGCCGACCAACCACGTCTGCATGGACTACGAGCCGTTCAAGGTGAGCTACACCGCAGGTCAGCCCTATGTCGGCGCGACGCTGTCGATGTATCCGCCTCCCGGTGAGACCAACATGGGCAACTTCATCGCCTGGGACGGCAAGACCGGGAAGATCGTGTGGTCGAACAAGGAGCAGTTCTCGGTCTGGTCGGGTGCGCTCGCGACCGCCGGCGGCGTGGTGTTCTACGGCACGCTGGAAGGCTACCTGAAGGCTGTCGACGCCAAGACGGGCAAGGAACTCTACAAGTTCAAGACCCCGTCCGGCATCATCGGCAACGTCACCACCTATGAGCATGGCGGCAAGCAGTACGTCGCCATTCTGTCGGGTGTTGGCGGTTGGGCAGGCATCGGCCTCGCGGCTGGTCTGACTGATCCGACGGCCGGTCTCGGTGCAGTCGGCGGCTATGCCGCGCTGAGCAACTACACTGCGCTCGGCGGAACGCTCACCGTGTTCTCGCTGCCGCAGCAGTGAGCTGAGCGACCTCGTTCCGGCGCATGGGGCGATCTCCATGCGCCGGTCCGTCTTCAATCTGCACGCGAGGATATGCTTTTGCGTAAGATCTGGTTTGTGAGTGCTGCGATCTTTGTCGTGGCAATGGGTGGAGTTGCCTCCGCCGAGGACGCTGGCGACCCGACCGCCGTCAAGTCCGAGGACGGCAAGTATCTCGACAAGGATGGAAACCCGACCTTCAAGGTTACGGCCGACGGCACGACGGACTGGTACACCTACTCCGGCTATCGCCGCTATCATTCGGAGTGCCATGTCTGCCATGGCCCCGACGGCATGGGATCGACCTATGCGCCGGCGCTGGCGAATTCGCTGAAGACCATGAGCTACGCGGATTTCATGGGCGTGGTCGCGAGCGGACGCAAGAACGTTTCCACGGCGCAGGAGAACGTGATGCCGGCGTTCGGCGATAACCCGAACGTTGCCTGCTACATGGACGACCTCTATGTCTACCTGCGCGCCCGCGCCAATGACGCGGTTGGGCGTGTTCGGCCGGCCAAGCACGAAGACAAGTCGGAAGCCTATGGAAAGGCGGAAGACGCCTGCATGGGGCACAACGACAAGAAGTAAGCCCGTCCGGTGCGAACGAGAAACCTGTTTGACGTTTAGTGGAGACCAAGATGAAGACCCGCGCCGCAGTCGCATTTGAAGCAAAGAAGCCGCTTGAGATCGTCGAGCTCGATCTGGAGGGTCCCAAGGCTGGCGAGGTCCTGGTCGAGATCAAGGCGACGGGCATCTGTCACACAGATGCCTACACGCTCGACGGCTTCGACAGCGAGGGCATCTTTCCCTCGATCCTCGGGCACGAAGGTGCGGGCGTCGTTCGCGAGGTCGGCGCCGGCGTGACGTCGGTCAAGCCGGGCGATCATGTGATCCCGCTCTACACACCGGAATGCCGGCAGTGCAAAAGCTGCCTGAGCCAGAAGACCAATCTCTGCACCGCGATCCGCGCCACCCAGGGCAAGGGCGTGATGCCCGACGGCACCTCGCGCTTCAGCTACAAGGGCAAGACGGTCTTCCACTATATGGGCTGCTCGACCTTCTCGAACTTCACCGTGCTGCCTGAGATCGCGGTGGCCAAGATTCGCGAGGACGCGCCGTTCGACAAGAGCTGCTACATCGGCTGCGGCGTCACCACCGGTGTCGGCGCGGTCGTCAACACCGCCAAGGTGACGCCGGGCTCCAACGTGGTGGTGTTCGGCCTCGGCGGTATCGGCCTCAACGTGATCCAGGGCGCCAAGATGGTCGGCGCCGACAAGATCATCGGCGTCGATATCAATGACTCCAAGGAAGCCTGGGGCAAACAGTTCGGCATGACGCATTTCGTCAACCCGACCAAGGTGGGCGGCGACATCGTCCAGCACCTGGTGGGCCTGACCGATGGCGGTGCCGACTACACCTTCGACTGCACCGGCAACACCAACGTGATGCGGCAGGCGCTGGAAGCCTGCCATCGCGGCTGGGGCGTCTCGGTGGTGATCGGTGTCGCGGAGTCCGGCAAGGAGATCGCGACCCGGCCGTTCCAGCTCGTCACCGGACGGGTCTGGAAGGGCACGGCCTTCGGCGGCGCGCGCGGCCGCACCGACGTGCCGAAGATCGTCGACTGGTACATGGGCGGAAAGATCCAGATCGATCCGATGATCACCCACGTGCTGAAACTCGACGAGATCAACAAGGGCTTCGACCTGATGCACGAGGGAAAATCGATCCGTTCGGTCGTCGTATTCTGAAATCAAAACACCAAGCACTAGGAGGATAGGTCAATGACTGTTCATATCCACCCGTCGGTCGACAATGGCGTCAAGCAAGGCTCCGGCAGTTTTGCCGGCGGCACGCTGGTCTGCAAATGCGCGGACAAGCAGGTCAAGGTCGGCATCAAGGGCGACGTCGCCCACAACCATGCCTGCGGCTGCACCAAGTGCTGGAAGCCTTCGGGCGCCACCTTCTCGGTGGTCGCGGTGGTGCCGCGCGAGAACGTCACCGTGCTGGAGAACGGCGACAAGCTGAAGATCGTCGATGCCGCGGCGGTGATCCAGCGCCATGCCTGCACCGGATGCGGCACCCACATGTACGGCCGGATCGAGAACAAGGGCCATCCGTTCTATGGCCTCGACTTCATCCATCCCGAGCTGTTCCAGGAGTCCGGCTCGGCTGCGCCCGGATTTGCTGCCTTCGTGTCGTCGGTGATCGAGTCCGGCGTCAAGCCGGCCGATATGGCCGGGATCAGGTCGCGGCTCAAGGAGCTTGGGCTCGAGCCCTATGATTGCCTGTCGCCGCCGCTGATGGATGCGATCGCTACCCACGTGGCGAAGTCCAAGGCGGCCTGACTGACGACGGCGCCGTGACAAAGGCGGCCTGACCGGCTCGCCTTGACGAGATCCTGCGCCGGCAGAGGCTCTGCCGGCGAGGGATATGCTGGTAGTACCCGTGACCTTGAACCTTGCATGCCCTGCGGACGACCACAGGGCATGCATTTTATTTTCCGCTTTGCCCTCGTCCTTTCCCCGATCCTGCTGCTTTCGCCGGCCCGCGCCGCGTCACCGGAAGACCGCTATATCGCCGCGCGTGACGCTGCGATCGCCAAATTCGCCAAGCTGTCGAACGACAACAAGATCAATGACGCCGTCGACAAGGCCGAGGCGGCCGCGCGCGACGAGCTGAAGGCGCAGCTGACGGCCATCCTGTCCCAGCCCGCCCGGCCGGGCTTTGCTCCCGCCCAGCTCAACCTCGACACTCTATACAAGGGCGATATGGGGTTCGGCATGCTGGACGGCCTGCGCTTCGATGCCGACACCGGCAGGGACGAGGCAAAGATCGGAGAAAAGCGTGCCGACGGCAGCTTCGTCGAGCCGAAAGCCCATATCATCGTCACCACCGAGTTTCTGTTCACGCGCTGGCTGCACGAACACAAGACCTGGTGGGACAAGGGCAGCAAGAACGTGCCGCAGCAGGTCGATGCCGCCCTGAAGTTCGAGGGCCTCTACACCCAGGCGATCTCGACCGATGCCGCGGTGGTCAATTTCGACGAGCTGCCGATCGCCAAGCCGGCGTCGGCCACGCTGGCTTACGGCTTCCTGGCCGGCCGCACCCAGGATTCGTTTCCCGACAAGGCGGACGAGGTGTTCGTGGCGGCGCTCGCCGGCGGCAAGATGTATGTCGCCTATGGCGAGATCGAGCCGGCGGTGCAAGTGCCGGCCTGCACCGCGGTCCGCACCGACTACGACAAGAAGGCCGATGTGGCGGCCGAGAAGCTCGAGCGCAAGCAGATCAGCAGGCAGGCCTATGACAAGCTCGGTGACCTGCACCAGCAGGGCGAGGATGCGTTCAAACGCTGCTTCACCGAGCGCGCGCCGCAACAGCCGGCCTTCGCCGCGGCCACCAGGCAAGCCCAAGCGCTGCTCGAGGCGGCGATCGGCAAATAGCTCAGCGAGCTATTGACCAGCGGCAATCCCAACTTCAACACGGCATCTTGTCTGTCATGAATGCTAATCAGATAGATTGCCACAACAAGCTCCGTCCTCTGCGACATCAGCGCTTCGATCGCCTGCGCGTGATGTCGATCTATTGTGGCCGATGTCTTAGCAAGATCGCGGTGCCGATAATGGTTCTTGTCGTCAGATTTCGCGGCTAGTCGTGCAGGGTTCGTGCAGGCGGGGTTTGCGGCGCGGGGTTTGATCGGCGACCCGCGCCAGCCTATCTTTCCCCGAAAGTTCAGCATCCCCGGGGAGACGCCATGACCGCCATCAGCCCGTTCCGCGTCGCCGTCAGCGACGATGTCCTCGAGGATCTGCGTAATCGGCTGCGCCGGACCCGCTGGCCGGAAGCCGAACTGGTCGACGACTGGAGCCAGGGCGCGCCGCTGCAATGGATCAAGGACGTCTGCCACTATTGGGCCGAGACCTATGACTGGCGGCAGCGCGAGGCGCGGCTCAACCGCTTCAGTCAGTTCACCACCGAAATCGACGGGCTCGACATCCACTTCATCCATGTTCGCTCGAAGCATCCGGAGGCGCGGCCCTTGATCATCACCCATGGCTGGCCGGGATCGGTGGTCGAATTCCACAAGGTGATCGAGCCGCTGACCGATCCGACCGCGCATGGCGGCCGCGCCGCCGATGCCTTCCACGTGGTGTGCCCGTCATTGCCGGGCTTCGGCTTCTCGGCCAAGCCTATAGCGACGGGCTGGGGCGTCGACCGGATCGCGACGGCCTGGGCCGTCCTGATGCAGCGGCTCGGCTACGCCAGCTATTTCGCGCAAGGCGGCGACTGGGGCTCCGCGGTCACGACCGCGATCGGCGGGCAGGATGCTGCACATTGCGCCGGCATCCACATCACGCTTGCGATGTCGACCCGGCCCAATGTCGAGGGGCAGCCGACGCCGGAGGAGACGAGGGCGCTCAACGGCATCAAATATTATGCCGACTGGGATTCCGGCTATTCCAAGCAGCAGTCCACGCGGCCGCAGACGCTCGGCTATGGCCTGACGGATTCGCCCAGCGGGCAGGCGGCCTGGATTCTCGAAAAGTTCTGGGCCTGGACCGATTGCGACGGCCATCCGGAAAACATCCTCGGCCGCGACGAACTGCTCGACAACGTCATGCTGTACTGGGTCACCGCAACGGCTGCGTCGTCGGCGCGGCTCTATTGGGAAAGTTTTGGGCCGGGCAAGCGAACCCCGCACAAGGTGAGCGTGCCGACCGGCGTTGCCGTGTTCCCCAAGGAGATCGTCACGCCGGTCCGCAAATGGATGGAGACAAACTTCACCAACATCCAGCACTGGAGCGAGATGCCGAAAGGCGGACATTTCTCGGCATTCGAGCAACCCGAGCTGTTCATCGGCGAGGTGCGCGAGTTCTTCGGGAAGCTGCGCTAAGCCTGACGCGTATGTTGGTCTGAAGCGGTTTGTGACAGAATGCGCCGTGCAACGGAGGACGTCGGCGTGCTGCTTGATCCCCGCCTCGGCGACTTTGAGGACAATGCCGCCAGCCCGGAACAGCGTTCGTTGTTCGCGATCTTGGGTAGCCTTCTGGTTGAGATAAGCCCGGCGAAACTATTGTTCGCCTGGACGGTTTCGCTTCTGCTTCCGGGCGTGCTGCTCGGCCTTGCGCCACTCGTCGCATCCGCCTGGATTTCGAGCCTTTCGCAACACGCTCTTGCCCTGTCCGAAGTGGGCGCCGTGCTGATGCTGATTGTGATCGCGGCCTTGGGATGGCTCGGCGGACGACCGCTGCTTCAAATCGCGGAAACAAGCTTCTGGTCGCTGAACGCGCTCGCGGTGCAACCGAGTTATGCCTTCACGCGCGAGGCGCTGGGCCATCTGGCGGAGCTGCTTTGGCGCACCGGCGCAACTGCTGCCTCTCGCACGAGGCTGCGCCGCGGTTGCTCGGTCGGCGCCGGCATACTGCTCTCCGCGGGGGCTGCATTGATAGCGGCCCTGGCCTGGCCTGCCTCGCGATGGACTGCGACCGTCAATGACCTGGTTCTGATCCATCATCTGGTGTTGCCGACGTTCGCGAACGCCGTGGTGCTGGTGTCCTGCTATCTTGCGGTCGCGTCACTGGCCTGGAGCGTGGCCGACGCCAGTATGGAACAACCGGCCGACCTGGCCGGATTCGACGCGACGCCGTCCGGAGGACGCTGCTGGCGCCTTGCGCATCTGTCCGATCTTCACGTGGTCGGCGAGCGGTACGGCTTCCGCATCGAAAGCGGGACCGCCGGTCCGCAGGGAAACGAGCACTTCAATCGCGTGTTGGCTCGCCTTGCCGAAATTCACACCATTGATCCGCTCGACCATGTGCTGATCAGCGGCGATATGACGGACGCCGGCCGGCCCGGCGAATGGGCGGAATTTCTCGATGCGTTGGCAGGTCATCCCGAGCTTGCAGCACGCATCATCATGCTTCCGGGCAATCATGACGTTAACGTCGTCGATCGTGCCAATCCTGCGCGCCTCGACCTGCCGTGCAGCCCAGGCAAGCGGCTACGGCAGATGCGTACCCTGTCGGCGATCGCGGCCGTCCAGGGCGATCGCGTGCGCGTCATCGACCCTTCCGGCAAACCGTCGGCGACGCTGAACCAGGCGCTGGCCCCTTATCATGATCGGATAACACAGTTTGCGCAGCACGGGGGCGTGCGCCGCGCAGCCGCGCTCCGTGGCCTGTTCGATGATCAATTCCCGATGATCCTGCCGCCGGACCAGGACGGTGGCCTCGGGATCGCCATTCTCAACTCCAACGCCGAAACCCACTTCTCCTTCACCAACGCGCTCGGTTTGGTTTCGGAAGCGCAAACGCGGCGGTTGGAGGCTGCGATCCGTCATTTTCCGACGGCATGCTGGACCATCGCGTTACATCATCACGTGATGGAATATCCCATGCCGGTGAAGACATTTGCCGAGCGCATTGGGACAGCCTTGATCAACGGCAGCTGGTTTGTACGCAGGTTGCAAAGGTTTTCCGATCGCTCGGTGGTGATGCACGGTCACAGGCATATCGATTGGATCGGTACATGTGGTGCGTCGAGGATCGTCTCGGCCCCGTCGCCGGTAATGGGGGCCGACGATGCAGCCAGCTATTTCTATATCCACAGAATGATGGTCGGCCCGGACCGAAAGCTCTGCCTCGCCGAGCCCGAGCGGGTTGAGATTGCCGCAAGCTAGGACGCTGCCGGCTTGTCTTCGTGCGATCCGCCGCACAGATCGGCTATCCATGCGGCCGACGGACTCTCGGCACAGAAGGTCAGAATAGCGAGCGTGATCGGCACGCCGATGAACGTCCCGAACAGGCCCCAAAGCGAGCTCCAGAAGAAGATCGCAAACAGCACCAGAAACGGCGAGATCGACAATGTCGAGCCGGCCACCCGCGGTTCGATATAGCTGCCTACCACGAACTGGATGACGTTGAGACAGGCGAACACGCCAAACACCGCGGGCCAGCTCTCGAACTGCGTCATGGCCAGTAGCGTGGGGAACAGCGTCGCGATGAAAGGACCGACGAAAGGAACGTAGTTGAGGACAAAGGCGATCACGCCCCATTCGAATGCGAATGGCAGCCCGGTTACAGCGGCGAACAGGCCGACCAAGAGACCCGTGACCGCGCTCATCTGCGTCCGCACCAGCATATATTTACGAAACTTGGCGGCCGTCGCCTTGCTGCCCTTGAGCAAGACGCGGGCAGCTGTGCGATTCTCCAACCGCTGGATTCGTTGACCAGCGTCTTCGACCTCGAGAAGTCCCAGCACGACATAGACCAGCGCGATGAGCCAGAAACTCAACGTGGTGTTCACGCGCCCGGTGACGTATTGCGTGGTGCGCAGCAGCCAGCCGACATTAAAATGCTCCGCCCAGACGCCGGCGAACGAGACGCCATGGCCGTCGAGCCAGATCACCGCGGCATCGTAGAAGGCCTGATACCGCGCCGCATCCGTAATCAAGGAGCGCCCGACGCGGCCAAACCCCCATGCTGCCAGCGAGGCAAACGCGATGCAGGTGGCAACCGTAACAACGACGGTAATGGCGAGCGCGAGGAGTTTCGGCAGCCACGACTGCAGCCGTTGCTGAACGGGCCAGACGATCGCGATGATGAACAGGGCGGCCGCAAGCGGGGCGAGCACGCTGCGCGCCTGAGCCACCGCCGCAATGACCAGCACCGCGGCGATGATGCCGGTCGTGATCTTCAACCCGCCCGCCATCCTGGAATTGTCCGACCTCCGTGAACGCAGAGATTGTCAGTCTGTCTCGTAGCGCGACAAGACCGGAAAGGCGCAGCTACAGCAATCCTCGATAGATTCCCGGCGCGGAGCCTTCGATGGCCACCGCGCCGACGGCCTTCGAATAGAATTCTGCCGGCCCGACGCCGCCGATGATGGCATAGCCAAACCCCTGGTGTTTCATGTCCTCGAGGCAGGCGAACAGCAGCGCCTTGCCGATTCCGCCCTGCTGCGCCTTCGGCGCGACACCGGTCGGGCCAAAGAAGTTGCGACAGGCTGCGTCGTGACAGGCAAATCCCACGATCTTCTTTTGCTGGATCGCGATGAAGCAGGAGACCGGTTGGCGGCTGAACGCGACCTCGGCTTCGCTGGCCCACGCCTCGCTGAATGTCTCCCGCACCCAGGCCACGACCTTGTGCTTTTCAGGCGCGAGCGCGCGGCGCATCACAATTCCGACCTTGAGCAATCGATCATAGGCGGGCCGGGAATCGGGCAGGGCGTAGAGCTTGACGAGCATGTCCATCCGGCGAGCTTAGTTGAAAACGCATCCCGCGGGCAAATCACGGGAGCAAGGTGGCGGCGCCCGACTACCATTTGCGTTGCTGCTTGTTCGCGGCCTTGTTCGAGGTCATGGCTTCACGTGCAATCGCCCAGAAATACCCGCCGCAGAATGCAACGATCGCGACAATCACGCCGGCGGCGATCAGCTCTTGCATATCAGCGGTTCTCCAAGTGAGTGTATCTCGTTCATGTGGGAATTATGCCCACGAATACGCCGACGAAGAGGCAGATCGGTTTCGGGACGTAACGAGGCGGAGTGAATGCAATGGTGACGGTCAGCGCAGCAGACAGGCGTCTTCGGGCGATCGTTGCTCTCGTCGTCATGGTCGGCGTCGGTTCGGCGCAAGCCGCCCGAACTCCCGATGTGTCGGATGCGAGTGGGAGCACGATCTCCATGCCGATCGACACACGGAGCCAGACGTCCGCGATGGACGGCGTGGTCCGCGCCGTCCAGCTTCCCAAGGGCGCTTCCGCGATCAGCGAGACCTACGGAGACTGGATCGTCAAATGCCAGCTCGACGGCGGGGCCAAGCTGTGTACCCTCGGGCAGACACAGCTCGCCAAGGAAACCAATCAGCAAATCTTCGCCATCGAACTGATTCCCAGGGACGGAAAGGCCGAAGGCAACATCTTGATGCCGTTCGGGCTGAAGTTCGACGCCGGGGCCGTCCTCAAGCTTGACGGCAAGGATCTGGAGCAGACGCGCTTCTCCACCTGCACGGCGCAAGGCTGCTTGCTGCCGGTATCCTTTCCCACGGCCGTGACCGACACCATCAGCAAGGCCAAAATGCTCACCGTTGCCGCACAGAGCATCAGCAACGGGCAGGCTGTCGTCTTTAACGTCCCCCTCAACGGCTTCGCCGCGGCGCTGGAGCGCACCATTCAGCTCGGAAGCTGAGCGGCACGACGTTCCGCGCCCACCGCACGATGGCTGCGACAAATCACCCCGACGGGCAAAATCCCGCTTCCGTCGTCGGGCAAATCATTGATCCAATTCCGCCCGTCTCACCCGATTGAGGGGCGCTTCGCGGTCGTCACGAACGTGGGTCGAGATGCGGTGGACGCCGATTGCGCAACTGACGAGTGCGCATGACGTGGACGGTGAAGTCGTGTGGTCCTGATGCCAAGCCTTTTTTTCATGATCCAAAGAACGAATAAAAGCCATGTCTGTCAATGGCTTAAACAGAGCCGCTTGAGCTGGGTCCCAACAGGCCCTTAGACCGTTCACCTTCAGGTCCGCCGGTGCCAGACCATAGCTTCGGCCCATCGTGTGACGGGCAAATACCGGGCATTTACGGTGGATGACGTCCGTTGATGTCCGGCCTGATCTGGAAGATAGTTGGAAACGCGAACAAACGGTGGGGGCCGCGATGACGGAAGTAGCGTTGCCCGAGACGCAGTATGCGCAGAGCGGCGACTTCAACATCGCCTATCAAGTCATGGGCGATGGGCCCACCGACATTATCCTAGTTCCGGGCATTATATCCCACATCGATTTTCAGCACGAACTCCCGGGCTATACGCGCTTTCTTCGTCGCTTGGCGAAGTTCTCAAGGGTCGTCACGTTCGACAAGAGAGGTCAAGGACTATCAGATCGGTTGGCCGACGTACCGTCTCTTGAGGAACGTATCGACGATGTCCGCACGATCATGGACGCCATCAACTCCAAGCGTGCTGCGCTAGTCGGCTTCTCTGAAGGCGCGTCGATGAGCGTTCTATTCGCGACGACCTACCCAGAGCGCGTGTCCCACTTGGTCTTATTCGGAGGGCTGGCGCGGATATCAGACCTGCTCCCGCCCAACCTCACGCCATCCGAGGTTCAGGAACGGTTAGCTTACGTCGTAAAGAGTTGGGGAAACGGGGACTTCCTCAAGCGAGTTTTCGCGAGTGATGCTGGCAATCCGGAGATACTCGCTCGCATCGCAAAATTCGAAAAGTTGGGCAGCAGTCCTGGCGCACTAAAATCCTACATACTTTCGAACCGACGGATAGACATCAACCCCATCCTCCCAGTCGTCCGCACGCCAACCCTAGTGCTGCACCGAACAACCGACGCGCAGGTGCCTGTAACGTTAGGCCGCAAGCTCGCCGCCGGTATCCCGGGAGCGAAATACATTGAATATCCGTCGGGCGATCACGCGTTCTGGACGGGAGACATTGAGCGAGTTACCGGAGACATCGAAGAATTCATCACTGGACAACGCGCCAGCGAGGGAATTGATCTGGAGCGCATACTCGCTACCGTTCTCTTTACTGATATCGTTGGGTCGACCAATCTTGCTTTGCAACTCGGCGATCACCGTTGGCGTGACCTCTTGGACAATCACGACGATCGTTCCGGCCGGATTGTCAGCAAGCATCGCGGCACTTTGGTGAAGAGCACAGGGGATGGCGTTCTGGCAATATTTGATGGACCGGGACGGGCTGTGCGATGCGCCTTGGCGCTCAGTGAGGAGAGCAAAAGCATTGGTTTGCCAGTACGCGCGGGTCTTCATTGCGGCGAGGTCGAAATCAGAGGCAACGACATCGGTGGCATTGCCGTCCACGCAGCCGCGCGGGTGATGTCGCAGTCGGGAAGCAATGAGGTATTTGTCTCGCGGGTGGTCACCGACCTCGTAGCAGGCACCGATCTGAAGTTCTCCGAGCGAGGCTCATACGAATTAAAGGGGCTGCCCGGGAAATGGGATCTTTTCGCCGCGAGCAAATAGTAGGCCGCCTTGACGCCATAGACGGCGCTGCCATTCCGGCGCAGCACCGTTGCGCGCTCCTCGGCGCAATGCGACCGAAGCATCTCGATAGATCGCCGCCGGTCAAGCCGCGAAAGCGCCCGCCATGATCGCCATACCAGTTCCAAATCGCTCATCGCGCTATCCTACGGAAGTCGCAACGATAACCCGGCGCAGCAAAATCGCGAAAAGACGAGGCCAAATACGCGAAAGGCCCGGCGTCCCGCGTACCGCCTTTCGAGGGCACGGCTCAAAGTACCTTAGCTTAGGTCCCGTTGCCGATTAGGCCACGAACTCGTTTGACGAGGCGCCATCAGATGTTCTGGCCCCATCAATTTCCATTGGACACCATCTGTTCTTACCCGTTTGGACTACCGATGTTCTCCGGGGTGAACAGAGTTTCATATCTCGATTAGCGCAGGGTATTGACGTCCGCTAGCGCCCTCTTCAAATGGTTCCCGGCATCGGGGAACCTCAAATGAAGGACATGAAGGCGCACTTGGAGAAGCTTCGGGTCGAGGCCGAGGAGTGCGAACTCATCAGCAAGCTCGCGACCAACGAGACTAAGAAAGACCTGTTTGCTAAGCTAGCCGCCCATCATCGGGCGCTCGCTGATGAGGTGGAACGGACGATCAATGCTTCCAAACCGCAGAACACATAGGAGTTTTGGTTGCCGTGTTCGCGTCGTAGTTCTGCCGGTCCGGGGTCCGTGGGTGAACCGAGTGCCAGTCCCAGTTAGCGCGCTTTGTACGCCGTGATGACTTGGTGGAATTCGTCGTCATCGTCTACGGTCAATAAACCGATGACCATCCAGCCTGCGCACAAGCCGAGAACTATCAGCGCCATTTTTAGCCACGGTCTCATAAAGGCTAATATGCTCCGAGAACCAGCTATTTACCACCCCACGGTGCTTTGCCGTGCACAAATTGCACCGGCGATCCCTAGCATCCGGGCGTAGAGTTCCAACTCCAAACGCAGGGGTGTTGCAGTGACCTACCTTTTAGCGCGCTCATCGTGGCGCTCGGGCTTAAGCCCCATCGCAATCGTGGCTATTGCCCTGTTCATGTAGAAAAGAGAGGCCGCGCCGTCGAATGTCCTGAAAGCCGGCCCGCTCGCGCACCGAAAACCTTAACGGGATCGGCAGTATCAAGCCTCTCGCGCGATATCACTGCCGGCAACCCAGACTGGCGTTGCCGATTAACGGTTTTCTACCAATTGGTGTCAGTCTAGGTCATTGCGGTTCGGTCGCGACGAGCGACAACGCATTCTGGAATCCTCAACCTGACCAGCCCGGTTGGCGGTCTCCCTATGGGGCCCACGATGATCAAAGGTTTTGCGATTGCAGCCCTCGCGCTGCTAGGTGCATCGCAGGTAGACCAGTATCTCACCCACGGCCGATACACCGACGCCACCATGATGATGGTGAGACAGATGAGGCACTCCTTTGGGATTTAGCAGTCCCGGGCTCTATGCAACCTTAGGGGTTCCGCTCTAGTGAGGACGAGCGCAGGATGTACTGCGCCTTGGGCTTACCGGCGGCCCTAGCTACCTGAGCTAGGGCCGCTCCTCGGCTCGTCGATCCTCACATGACGTCGCTCAAGTTCATGCAGGCGCCTTTTGCAATCGTCGCTCCCAAGGCAGCGCCGGCACCTTCAATGCGAAGGCGCCATCGCCGAGCAGTGCTTGGGCGAGTAGCATCACCGCCCAGACAAAGGGCATTTCCCATCCGCCTTCGACGAACCAGAAGTTCTTACGGACCATCCAGAAGTGCGTGGCACCGAGCATCATCGGCAGCGTGTACAAGCTCACCCAGCGGGTATAGACGCCGAGCAGCAATAGGATGCTCGCCGCGAATTCCGCGCTCAACGTGTATGTGAGCACCCATTCTGGATATCCGGCTTTCAATAGGCCGTTCCACCAAAGACTGATCGGCTTCAAGATGAACTTGCCGTAGAGCGCCGCCAGGAACAGCCCGGCAATCGTAATCCGCAAAATGAACGCAGCGTAAGGCGCAGTCCTTTGGTCGATCATCGTATGCTCCCAATGAAGCGGAAGCGCATGGTCCGAAGGTCTACTGGCAGGAGATCGTCCGACGGAACGGCGCGACCGCAAATACTAATAAAAGAATGCAGCCATTGGAGGCGCTGCGCGCGATGCAGTCTATCCGTAAAAACCCGGACGCCCGGCCGTCTTAATTGGCGGCCGGGCTTTTGTGTGCCGATCGGTGCTAGTTCTTCTTGAGATCGCGCAGTTTACGCATGTAGTAGCCGTGGCTCTGGACCGCCTGTCTGATCTCCTCGCTGACCCTGACGACCCTCCTTCTGCTCTTGCGCCACTTACCTTGAGCGCTGACAGCCGGCACCGGAAAACCCTTTCTCACGACGAGCAGATCATGTCTGACATTGAAATACACCTCGACCATGCAATCTCCCAAAACCGTTGAAAGTATTGGTCCAGAGCAGATCGCCGTTCGCCGAAATGCAACCGGGTCTTTGGCGCTCGCCTGTGAATATCAAGGACAAGCCGCGTGCTCGTCGATCCCGAGACGGTATTTTCTGTTTGGATGTTGTTCGTATGCCGCACCCAACGACCAACGACTATCTGGACGAATATGATCGGGAGCTAGACGAGATCGTTGCCGCCTGCGACGGCGATGTGCGCAGCGCTCTGAGGGCTCTCTTGCTGGTCAACGAGCAGTTGGAGCGCATCCTAAATTGTTTGAACGCGGAACTGATCGAGCATGTGTCGCGGCATCGACGGCAGACGGTGCACTAAGCCGCAAATGGGCTCGGGCGAAACATGACGCAGCCTAGAATGCCGCCATCTGTGTCGCAAACCCGGTGGCGCGGCTATGGCAAGTCTTTTGGACAGAGCGGAGACGTGCCAACATTCAACAGTTGAGAGACGGCAGTCACCAATTGGGCAGGCGCAAATGGCTTCGTCAAAAGGATGCTGTTGGGCACGCCGTTCGCAGTCCATTGCTCGGCGCTGGCGCCGGTCATGTAAACGATCGGAAAATCGGGATGCATTTCTCGGACACGGCGAGCAAGCTGCCAGCCATCCATCGTATTCGCGCCGAGATTTACATCGGTGACGAGGGCTCGGTACTTATCTCCGCTGTCTCGCAACAAGCTCAACGCCTCATCGCCCGACGAAACGCCAAATGGCGCAAAGCCCGCCTCGCTAAGAGCACCGCTAATGAAGCTGTGGACCAAGTGCTCGTCATCGACGATTAGGATATCGATAGTGTCCAAGGGGCCACCTCCCGCCGCAGCGTTGAGCGAGTTCCAAATTGACGCCCTGGCAGGAAGATGGTTCCCTTCGGGACGCATAAAGTCGCTCCCCTCGGTTCTTGCGTTTCATCATTCGAGGGGCCGGCGGTGTTCTCCCGTGTCGATCCAGATGGACATCTCATCTGCCGGGGGCCTTGGGTAAGCCAAATGGCTTCGCACCGCTTTACAAAGAAAGGGTCCCACACGTGCGGGTCCCAAGACGCCCGCCTGGTATTCCGCACGTAATTCAGGCGACGAGACGTAGATTGGTCTCAGGTTGCTTTGCGAGGCTGCCAATGATCCGTCGCAACTCGGCCGCGACGCCGTCGATTTTCCTTCATTCGCGTCGAATGATTGTAGACCTTGCCGGTGACGGTGGGCACGGCGACCTCGGCCTTCTTGCTCGAGGAATGATCGAGGCAACGTGCGATCCACGCATCATCAAAGCCAAGATCGCCGGCCAAGGTCGCCGCCGTCCGCGTAGATCGTGCTGATCGCCGAGCGGGCAGGCGAAGACGTATTGCTCGTTCGATGCCCTGAGCGCCTCGCGGGCAATCTCGACCGCCAGGTCGGCACAGCGGCTGCTGGATCACTCGGCGCTTCTTCACCCGCTCGAGGGGTACGTCAAGTTCTACCCATTGCTCGGGGCCCATGGGTGCGATCGGCTCCCAACTTTCCCTACGCTCTCTTCAACAGGGAGGGCGGAACGAAGAGCAAAGCTCGGGCGAAACACGCCGCGAGAACGCGGATTTGTGACTCACAGATCGTGCAACAATTTCAGCGTCATCCCGGCGAAGGCCGGACCCATTACCACGAATGCGAATTGTTGCGCGACGCTGGGGCCACGGCCTGTTTTTCAACAAGGCTACCCTGTGGTTATGGGTCCCGGCCTTCGCCGGGACGACGAATGGAGAAAGCCTGCGCCGGCTTTCGCTTTCAATCCCGATACGACGGATCCGCCCGGTCGAGCTTGCGCAGCAGCGCGGGCCAGGCGAGTTCGCCGTTGCGGGCGGCGCGGCCGGGCTTCGGCAGCATCCGCTCATAGGTGTCTTCGAGGATATTTTGCGGCGGATAGATCAGCTTGGTGTTGCAGGACAGCGCCATCACCTGGGTCTGGCAGGCGCGCTCGAGGCGGAACAGCACGTTGAAGGCGGCGGGCACGGTACGGCCGACGACCAAGAGGCCATGATTGCGCAGGATCATCGCCTCGTTGTCACCGAGGTCGCGGACCAGGCGTTCGCGCTCGTCGACATTGTCGGCGATACCCTCGAAGTCGTGATAGGCGATGTGCAGGAAGCGCATCGAGGTCTGCGCCAGCGGCAGCAGGCCGCATTCCATCGCCGAGACCGCCATGCCGGCCGGGGTATGGGTGTGCGCGACGCAATCCATGTCGTGCTTGGCCATGTGGATGGCGCTGTGAATGACGAAGCCGGCGACGTTGACGTCGTAGTCGGTGGCGTTGAGCAGCGTGTTGCCCTCGACGTCGACCTTGATCAGGCTGGAGGCGTCGATCTCCTCATACAGCATGCCGTAGGCGTTGATCAGGAACTGGTCGGTGGTGCCGGGCACGCGGCAGGAGATGTGGTTCGCGATCATCTCGGTCATGCCGTACATCGCCGTCAGCCGATAACAGGCGGCAAGATCGACGCGGGCCTGCCACTCCTCTGCGCTCACCTGCTCGCGGACGGATTTGACGACCTTGATCGCGGGCGAGCTGACGGGGGGATTCATGGCGCTCTCTCCTTGAGATATCTGCGGGGCCGCGGCCCGATTGTTGCGGCGACCATAGCAGAATCCGCGCGGCGGCAAGCAGCGCTGCGCCTGCGTATTTGCAGGTCTGGCGGGCAAAAACCGAATGCGGATTGGCGCGCCGCGCCTTCAATGCCACAATGCGGAAAACAGCCGAGGCGCACCAAAATGAGCGATCGCAAGATACGTATCGCCGTCCTGCATTTCTCCCACGAAACCGTCTCGTTCCTGCCGAACGAGACCACGCTCGACGACTTCATCTATCCGGGCTCGCCGGCCAAAGGCGAGGCGCTGCTGCAGTTCGATCCTAAGAACTACATGGGCGGCTTCGTGCAGGTGGCGCGCGAGTTCTCCGAGGTCGAGCTGATCGGCATCGAATCCCCGCTTTGGCCGAAGACTTACACCGGATCCGGCTGGATCACAGAGGAAGCTTATCGCACCTTCACCGGCAAGATGATCACCGGATTGAAGGAGGAGGGACCGTTCGACGGCGTCTATCTGTGCCTGCATGGCGCGATGGCCGTGCGCGGCGTCCCGCGGCCGGAGGCCGATCTGGCGCGGCAGGTCCGCGACGTGGTCGGCCGCTCCGCCTTCATTGCGGCGACCTTCGATCCTCACGGCAACGAGGATGAGGCGTTCCTCGAGCACGCGGACATGGCGTTCGCGGTCAAATATTTTCCGCATTATGACGCGCATCTGCAGGGTGAACGCGCGGCGCGCATGCTGGTGCGGGCGATCCGCGGCGACTACAAGCCGGCGCACAGGACGATCAAGGTTCCCGTGATCTCGCCCACGGTGCTGCAATGGACCGGGGCGCGGCCTTGGATGGACCTCGTGCAGCGCGCGCTGGTCTGGGAGGCGCGCGAGGTCGACGTCTATGTCAACATCTTCTTCGGCTTCCCGTTCGCCGACGTTCCCGATGTCGGAATGACCGTTCAGGTTCTGACCAACGACAATCCAAAGCTCGCCGAGCAGGTCGCGCGCGATCTCGCCGGCACGATCTGGCGGCTGCGCGAAGCCTTGCTGCAATCGACCAAATTGCACAGCATCGCCGAGGGCGTCGCGCTGGCCAAGCAGGCCGTCGCCGCTGGCAACACACCGGTGGTGCTGGCCGATCACAGCGACCGGTCGGGGGCGGCGACCTGGCTACTGCGTGAGATCATCGCGCAGGACCTTGCCAACACCGTGATCGCGACCATTGCCGACGCCAGGGCGACTGCAAGCCTGAAGGCCGCCGGCGCCAAGGCCGGCGACGCCTTCGACATGGAGATCGGCGGCCGCGCCGACGAGTCGGCAGGCGATCCGGTTCGGATCCAGGGCACGGTTTCGGCGGCGGGCGAGGGCTATGGCCAGTTCTGGGTCTGCGTGCGCTTCGGCCGCAACAATGTGCTGATCCTGTCCACCTATCTGGTGCAGGTCATGGAGCCGTTTTCGCTGAAGGCGCTGGTGCCTGACATCGGCGCCTTCGACGTGATGGCGATCAAGTCGCGGGTCCATTTCCGGCGCGGCTTCGACGACAATGGATTTGCCAAGACGATCCTCCTGGTCGAACCCGACGAGCCGTTCCTCGGTACGACGCGTCTCGACAAGCTGCCGTACAAGAACGTCGATCTCGCGCAGTTCTACCCGTACGGCAATCCGGCATTTTCGGAGGCATCGTCATGACGGAAAACCGCTATCGCCTGATCGGCTCGACCGCCTCGCCCTATGCGATCAAGTTGCGCGCGCTGATGCGCTACCGCCGGATCCCGCACGACTGGGTGATCATGACCAAGGCTTTGCGCGAGGCAACCGCGCATCTGAAGCCGATGCTGATCCCGGTGCTGCAATATCCCGACGGCGGCTACCGCGGCGAGACCACGACGCTGGCCTATGATCTGGAGGCGCGACATCAGGGACGGTCGGTGATCCCCGAAGACAGGGCCATCGCTTTCATCTGTGATCTGCTCGAGGACCTCGCCGACGAATGGGCGGTGAAGCCGTTGTTTCTCTATCGCTGGTGGGATCCGGAAGATCAGGCCTATGTCTCGCGCTGGGCCGGCGAGGAGTGGTCGACATCGGAGGCCGAGGCCGGCAGCCGCGAGGAAATCGAAGAGTTCCGGCAGCGGCAGATTTCGCGCATGGTCATTCTCGGCGCGACGGATGAGAACAGGCCGCTGCTGGAGGAGAGCTACCGGCGGATGCTTGCGGCGTTCGAGCCGCATGTCGGCATGAGGAGCTATCTGTTCGGCAGCCGGCCGTCGCTGGCGGATTTTGCCTGGTTCGGCCAGCTCAGCGAGATGGCGACCGACCCGACCCCGATGCGGATCATGCGCGAGCGCGCGCCGTTCACCGATCACTGGGTGCGGCGGCTCGACGATGCATCAGGTGTCGAGGGTGACTGGTATCCTCGCGAGCAGGCGCTTGGCGGGTTCGCCGAGGCGCTGCTGCGGATTGCCGGTGAGCTCTATCTGCCGTTCCTTGCGGCCAACGCGGATGCATTCGCGAAGGGCCTTGAGCGGCTCGAAATCAATGTCTGGGGACTGTCCTATGCACTGGCGCCGTTCAAATATCAGGTCAAATGCCTGCAGCAGCTGCGCGAGAAGTTTGCCGCGCTCGATGCCGGCGAGCGCGCGGCGTTGAAACCGGTGCTGGAACGCACCGGGTGCTGGGCGATCCTGAACGGAGGCTGATCGATCAGCGACGATAGGCCGATTCGAAACGGTCGGCGCCTACGTCCGGTGCCGGTCGCCAAGCGCGATCGCAATCGTCTCCGGCTGCTTGATCCGCTCGATCAGCATATCGATGCGGTCGCCGCCCCAGAACAACTCGCCGTTGAACACCATGCTGGGCACGCCGAACACGCCGAGGGCTTCGGCCTCGTCGATGATGCGATCATGTTCGGCGCGGGCAGGGCCGCGAACATAGCCCTCGAAGGCCTCGGCGGAGCCACCGACCGCGGTGATCACGCCGGCTATCTCCGCCAGCTCGTCGATCTCCAGCTCGTGGTTCCAGAACCTCCGGAACACCGTATCGTGATAAGGCCGGAACAGCCCGTGACGCTGCGCGAACAGCATCCCGGCGCTGGCGTAGAAGGCGTCGTAGATCCGGCGCGGGCCCTTCATGGTCAGTCCCTGCGCGTTGGCGAACCGGCGCGCATCCATGTAGGCGTAGCGCACCTTGCGCCAAAAGTGCGGCGTACGCTCCTCGACTGTGCCCATGAATTCCGGAATGCGCAGCGTGTAGGGCAGCCATTCTAGCTCGACGGCGTATGTCTCCTCGAGTTCGAACAGCCGCTTGTTGGCGACATAGGCATAGGGAGACTTGTAGTCGGTGTAGATTCGGACCCGCGGCTTTTCCATCATCATTCCCCATCTCGTCGCGACAATTGTTCCCGATCCCGTGCAGGGGCGCAATGCGGCGTGACGAAGGGGAGATCGCGGGCAAACGAACGGGCCCCGGTGCAGTCAAGCATCGCGGGGCCCTGCTACTTCGTTTTAGCGAAGGATGTCTGGTATCGACCAGTGGTGTTTCGGGACCTAAAAGCGCGTGGCCTTTGCGCTCCTGTCCTGCGGATATGTTCAGATTGTCGGTGGCGCACGCGGCTAGCAGCTGCTGTTTGCCTCAACGTGCACCGGGACCTTGCCGCTGAGCAAGGTCGCTGGCTTGCGCCGGTGGCGTCATGCTCCTCTCCAAGGGGTGGTCCGACGGACATCTGTCCGCTTCTGCTGCCTGACGGCCGATCCCATAATCGTCCATCAATTCCTGCGACGCGAGGAGCAAGCGCTCCAGCACCCCAACAGGTGCAGTCAGCGAAATGCTGCGGCAGTTATGGCCATCTGTCAAGTTAACGAGCGAGGGAATTCAGGTCAGGAGTCCTGTCGCGACTTGGTCTTTCGGTATTGGGTGAAATCCGGATCGTGCGTCATCTTCCAGTAGTCGACGAAACGCCACGGCATGGCCGAGAACACCCGGCCGCTTCTGTTGCGGTAGTAGGTCGTCATGCCCGGATGCGTCCAGATCAGTTGCTCGTGCTCGGCGTCGACGTCGCGGATATACGCGTCATGCGCGTCGGGATGCACGTCGATGGCGGCGATGTCGTTCTCGATCATCTCGACAAGGCAGGCGGAGATGTAGCGGCTCTGGCACTCCGACTGGAAGATGACGCTGCCGCCATGCGCAGGCCCCGAATTGGGGCCGAGCATCAGAAAGAGATTGGGGAAATCAGGCACGGTGAGGCCGAGATAGGCGGTGGGATTGTCGTCGCTCCACGCCTGCTTGAGGTTCTTGCCGTCACGCCCGGTGATGTTGAGGCGTGCCGCCATCTCGGAGACCTTGAAGCCGGTCGAGATCACGATGACGTCGTGCTGCCGCGACGTGCCGTCGGCCGTGACGATTCCGTGTCGATCGAAATGGTCGATCTTGTCGGTGACCAGCTCGACATTCGGTTTGGTCAGCGTCTTGAACCAGTTGTTGTCGAGCAGGATGCGCTTGCCGTAGGGCGGATAGGTCGGCATGCATTTCTCGATCAGGTCGGGGCGATTCTTCAGCTCGGACAGGATGAAGTCGGCCAGCTCCTGGCGATGCCGGTCGTTGCCCTTGTTGACGGCGCGGTCCGGATGCGGCCAGGCCGGATCCTTGCGCAGGAACGGCAGCAATCCGTCGCCGTAACGCCAGAACATGTTGAAGCGATACCACTGCACATAGAACGGCAGATGCGCGAGCAGCCACTGCGCACCTTCGGTGATCGGATCGGAATAACCCTTCACCGGCCGCGCCCATTGCGCGGTGCGCTGGTAGACGGTGACCGAGGCGACGCGGTCGGCGATCGACGGCACCAGCTGCATCGCGGTTGCGCCGGTGCCGATCACGGCGACATGTCTGCCGTCGAGCTTGATGTCGTCGGACCACAGCGCCGAATGAACCTTCAAACCGGTGAAGTCCTCATCTCCCTCAAAGCGGGCAGGCAAGGGATCATTGAGCTGGCCGATCGCGCTGACCAGCGCGGTGGATTCAAAAGTTTCTTCGCCGCGGGCGGTCTTCAATGTCGAGATCCAGCGCCGCTTGCCTTCGTCCCAGCGCGAGGCGACGAGCTCGGTATTGAGGCGGAGGTGCTTGCGGATGTCGTATTCGCGCACGACCTTGAGCAGATAATCGAGCAGCTCCTGGCGCTGCGCGAAATAGCGGGTCCACGGATTGCGGGGGCCGAACGAGAAGGAATAGGAGTGGTTCGGCGTATCGACGCCGCAGCCGGGATAGCGGTTGACGTACCAGGTGCCGCCGATCTCGTCCTGCCTCTCGACAATCGTATAGGGGATGCCGAGCCGGCCGAGCGCGACGCCAAGCGCGATCGCGCAGACCCCGGCGCCGACGATCAGCACATGCTGCTGTGCCAGCTTCTCGCCAGAAGGGCGCTCGCGCCAGCGCGCGTCGCGTGGGATGAACCCCATCTCCTCCCGCATCAGCGGCGCATATTCCGGCGCGACATTGTCGCCGAGCGTCGCGCGCATCATCCGCAGCATCAATTCATTGCCGGGATCGGTGATGACGGGCTTCGGGGTGCCGTCTGCGAACAGGTTCAGGACCGCCGCGCGAATCTCGTCCTGGATCTCCTGAGGCACACCGGCGTCGGGATCCGGGATCAGACGGACGTCGCGCTTCGGCTTGTAGGGCGGCTCGAGCCACTTCTCGTCGCCGGTCATATGCACCAGCACCATCAGCAGCACGCGGATGTCACCCTCGGCGATGGCGGAGGACAGATCGAGGTGTTTGCGCGGAAGCTCGATATTCATGCGTTGTCCTCAGCTGCGTGGGGCTTCCGGCAGGCCGCCATAGGCGGCCCAGGTGGTGCCTGCGATGTAGCCGGCATCGACCGGCAGGTTGATGCCGGTGACGCCGCTGCTCTGCGGCGAGAGCAGCCATGCGATCGCCTGCGCCACTTCGATCGGCTCGACCAGCCGGTTCAGCGCGGTCGGGCGCGCCAGCAGATCCTTGTTCAGGGCGCCCGATGCGATGCCCGCCTCGAGCGCTGCCGTGCGGGTGAAGCCGGGCGACACCGCGTTGACGCGGACGCCGGAACGGCCCCATTCGGCGGCGAGCGTCTGCGTGATCTGGATGACGCCGGCCTTCGCCGCGGTATAGGCGTGGATCGGGCCCGACGTCATGCCGGCCACCGAGGCGACGTTGACGATCGCGCCATGCCGACGCTTCGCCATGGCAATGCCGACGCTGCGCGCGACCAAGAAGGTGCCGCGCAGGTCGATATTGACCTCGCGGTCCCATTGCTCCATCCGCACCCGATCGATCGTGTGCATCTTGCCGAACACGCCGGCGGCGTTGACGAGGCCGGTGATCGGACCATGCGCGGTCTCGATATCGGCGATGCCTGCGACAACGGCGCTCTCGCTCGCGACGTCGAACGGCGTCGGCCACAGGACGGCGGCTGTTCCAACCAGCGGCTCGGGCGCGATGTCGACGATAACGACGCGATGCCCCTGATCGGCGAGCAGTGTCGCGGTCGCCGCGCCAATGCCGCGGCTGCCGCCGGTGACGAGGATGCTGCCCTCAGCGCTCATGATTTTCTTCCCTTGTCGCTGGTGGTGAAAAGGCCGCGGGTGACCAGCTTTTGATAGGCCGTGATCACGTAGTCGGGCACCGCGGTGACGCCGCGCTCGGAATAGGAATAGCGGCGGCTGAGATAACCGCGCGCGCCCATCAGCACCTGGACGATGGCCTCGAATTCCTCGTCGCTGAACGCGTTGGTCGCACCCGCAGCCCGCGCGCGTTGCAGGATCCGCACATAGGCGCTCGAGATGTTGTCAAAATGCTTCTGGTAGCCGATCGGCGCGAAGAATTCGGCCTCGTTGAGGATGCGCAGGAATTCCGGCACCTCGCGGATGAAATCGAAGAAGGCGCCGAAGCGCTCGACCTCCTGCCGGGCCTCGCTCGCGGTGCCGGTGCGCGCATGGATGAAGCGGACCATGTCGAGGCCGATCTTCGGCAGCAGCTGGTCAAGCAGCTCCTGGCGGTTCTCGAAATGATTGTAGAAGGTGCCCTGCGCGACGCCGGCAGCTTCCGTGATGCGCGCGACCGAGGCTTCGGCATAGCCGTATTTGCCGACGACCTTGGTCGCGGCGTCGAAGATCTTCTGCTTGGTCCAGGCGTTGCGCTCGACCCGGTTGAGCTTTGTCACTTTGGCGGTTGTCGCTTGGGTCATGCGGTGGCCTCGAGTTCGGCGCGGAGCACGCGTTTGAGCACCTTGCCGGATGGATTGCGCGGCAGGCTGTCGCGGATGACGAGCTGCCGCGGCACCTTGAAACCGGCGAGCCGTGTCCGGCAGTGGTCGGTGAGACCGGCCAGGTCGAGCCTGGCGTCGTCGGCCAGCACCACGATCGCGACCGGCTTCTCGCCCCAGCGCGCGTCCGGCAGGCCGATCACCGCGACCTCGCGCACTTCAGGCATTTCGTAGATGACGCGCTCGACCTCGGAGGAGGCGATGTTCTCGCCGCCGGAGATGATCATGTCCTTCTTGCGATCGGTGAGATACAGGAAGCCGTCGTCGTCGAGATAGCCGACATCGCCGGTACGGAACCAGTCGCCGAAGAACGCGGATGCGGTCTTCTCCGGATCCTTCCAGTAGCCCTGCGTGACCTTCGGGCCGCGCAGGCAGATCTCGCCGTTCTGGCCGGCCGGCAGGCGCTTGCCGGCATCGTCGCGGATCTCGATTTCGACATGGGCGATGGCGCGGCCGGTCGAGCCGATCTTCTCGATCTCGCGGCCGGCGTCCATGAAGGTATCGCCGCCGCAGCTTTCGGTGAGGCCGTAGGCATCGATGTAGCGCGCGTTCTTGAAATAGTCAGAGAAGGCGCGGATGCGGACTTCCGGTGTCTTCTCGCCGCCGCCGATCGCCCATTGCAGGCTGGAGACGTCGTAGCGCTCGCGGTTCGGGCAGGTGAGGAGGGCCGTGGTCATGACCGGCGCGAACCACGCCGCGTTGAGCTTCTCCCGCTCGATCGCGGCGAGTGCGGGTTCAGGCTCGAAGGTGCGGTGAATGCACAGCATGCCGCCATGCCAGAGCACCGCGATGCCGGGCAGGTCGAGCGCGCCGACGTGATAGAGCGGACCGACGACGAGCAGCCGCGTGTCGGCGTTGAGCCCGAGCACCAAGGTCTGGTCGGCGGATTTCCAGTAGATGTTTTCGTAACTGAGCATCACCCCCTTGGGACGATCCGTCGTGCCCGAGGTGTACATCAGCCGCATCAGGTCGCGCGGCCCGCGCACATGGATCGGCGCCGGCGCGATGTCGGGCGCAAGGTTGGTGACGCTGGACTGCGCGACCTCATCGAGCAGCACGACCGGCGCGCCGCCGGTTGCGATCGCGGCAAACTCCTCGTCGGCGACCAGGAGGCGCGCGCCCGAATTGCCGACGATGTAGGCGACCTCATCGGCCGACAGACGATAGTTGATCGGCAGGAACACCGCGCCGATATGGCTGGTCGCGAACACCAGCTCGAGAAAGGCGGTGCTGTTCTTCATCAGCACGGCGACGACGTCGCCGGGCGCGATCCCGCGCGCCGCGAGCCAGCCGCCGACCTGCCGGATCCGCAGATCAAAGTCGGCATAGGAGACGTCCTCGCCGCGATATTTCAGCGCACAGCGGTCCGGAGTCCGCCGGGCATGAAATGCGATGAAGCTGGAAAGGTTGATCATTTGCCGCCCACGGGGCCGATTCCGGCGCCGTTTTCTCCCTAGATGAATTATGAGTCGTAATTCATCTTTGGCTTGACGTCACCCCCCTTGCTCTGAAAACATCGTGGCCATGGAGACGAAACGATCTCCGGCAGGGATTTTGGGAACGCGAACCCGACAGGGAGGGGAATGATGAAGAGGACCCGGAAACCGGGCATCACCCGGCGCTCGACGCTTGCGCTGATGGGCGCCGGTGCGGTGAGCTTTGCCGCGCCATGGGTGGCGCGCGCACAGGCCAAGACGATCAAGATCGGCATGCCGACCATTCTGTCGGGCCGCGTCGCGCAACTCGGAACGTCCTCGCGCAACGCGGTGCTGCTGGAGGTCGAGAAGGTCAACGCCGCCGGCGGCCTTGCCGGACGGCAGATCGAGATGGTGATTCGCGACTCCAAGGGACAGCCGCAGGAGGCCGCGCGCATCGCGCGCGAGCTCGTCAACACCGACGGCTGCGAGATGCTGCTCGACGGCGAAGCGTCCTCGGGATCGTTCGCGGTTCACGAAGTGGCGCGCGATCTCGGCGTGCTCTGCATCCACACCTGCTCGGAAGCGTCATCGCTGACCGCCGATCCCAAGCAGCACATCCCGAACGCCTTCCGTTGCGTGCGGCAAGGCATTCACGACTCGATCGTCGGCGCCAGCTACGCGGCAGGGATCGCCAAGGCCAAGGGCCTGAAGAAATGGGCGACGTGTTCGCCCGACTACGCCTATGGCCGCGACACCACCGGCGAGTTCGTGCTGTACCTGAAGAAGTTCGCGCCCGACGTCGAGATCATCAGCGAGTCCTGGCCAAAGCTGTTCCAGCCCGACTACACCGAGGTGGTGACGAAGATCCTGCAGGCCAAGCCGCAGGCGCTCTATTCCTGCCTGTGGGGCGGCGATCTCACCTCCTACATCGACCAGGCCAACATCTACGCGATGTTCACCCAGATGGAAGTGTTCGCGGTCAACATGGCCGACTACACCGCACTCACGGTGGTGAAGAACCTGCCCAAGGGCATCCACTCCGGCGACCGCTATATCAAGACATTCCCGCCGACGCCCGAAAATGCGGCCTGGGGCGATGCCTACAAGGCCAAGTACAACGAGTATCCGACCAACTGGTCGTGGCAGAACGCCACGGCGGTCATGTTCCTCAACGAGGCCGTCAAGAAGGCGAACTCGACCGACGGCAAGAAGGTCGCGGAAGCGCTCACCGGCCTCACCATCAAGTGCCCGTTCGGCGCCGACGGCACCGTCACTATGCGCGCCGACGACCACACGCTGGTCGGTTACGCCATCGGCTGGGGCACCACGATCCCGCAGGAGCCCTACGTGCCTGATGTGAAGGCCGGAGACTGGAAGACCATCTTTGAGCTCGAAGCCGAGTGGAAGAAGAGCAAGGGCTACACCTGATCCGCATGTCGGGCGGAGGCGGCAATCTGCTGCCTTCGCCTCGCATCTGATGTTTGTCGCGCGCCGACGTTGCGGCCCGCCGTGATGGATGATTTTCCGTGGACCTCGACGCGCTCGCCAGTTGCCTCGCCAGTTCTGCCTGTCTGGTGACGCAAACCACCAGCGGCCTGATCATCGGCATGCTGCTGTTCCTTGTCGCCGTTGGGCTGACGCTGATCTTCGGCGTGCTCAAGGTGGTCAATTTCAGCCACGGCGCCTTCTATATGTTCGGCGCCTATTTCGCGATGACGGCCTATCAGCTCACCGGCAGCTTCGCGCTGGCGATGCTGAGCGGCGCCGCCGGCACCGCGATCCTCGGCCTGATCTTCGAGCGCGTGTTCATGAGCCGGGTCTACGGCCGCGACGTCTTGATGCAGCTCCTGGTCTGCTACGCCTTCGTGCTGATCTTCGACGATGTCGTCCGCATGATCTGGGGGCCTGAATTCAAGTCGATGGGCATGCCGGCCGCGTTCCAGGTGCCGCCGCTGTTCGTCGCCGGCGGCGTGGTGCCGCCATACTATCTGCTCTTGATCGGGGTGGCGCTCGCCGCGGCCGTTGTTCTCGGCCTGGGGCTGGCGCGCTCCAGGATCGGCAAGGTGATCCGTGCGGCTGCGCATAATCCCGGAATGGTTTCGGCGCTCGGTATCAATACTGGGCTGATCTATGGCGGCGTATTCGCGCTCGGCGGCATGCTGGCGGGACTGGCGGGAGCGCTTGCCGCGCCAGTGCGCTCGCTGACGCCGGGCATGGGCTTCTCGGTACTGATCGAGTCCTTCATCGTGACCGTGATCGGCGGCATGGGCTCGATCCTCGGCGCGTTGATCGGCGCGCTTTTGATCGGCCTGATCCGCTCCTTCGGATCGCTCGGCTTCCCGCTGTTCACCGAGGGCTTGATGTATCTCTTCATGGTGATTGTGCTGGTCTCGCGCCCGACCGGGCTGTTCGGCAAGGAGGTCGCATGACCGAATTGCAGGCCGGGCAGAGCACGCAGCCCCTCGATGTTACCCGGATCGACGCCAGGCCGCAGCGGTACCGCGATGTGCTGATCGCGCTCGTGGCCTTTGTCCTGCTCGCGCTGCTGCCGTTCATCTTTGGCAGCAAGCAGCTGCTCGACTTCGTGATCCGCTGTGCGGCCTATGGATTGTTCGCGACGTCGCTCAACCTTCTGGTCGGCTACACCGGTTTGATCTCGTTCGGCCACGGCATGTTCTTCGGCCTCGGCGCCTATGGTTTCGGGCTGATGATGCAGAAGACCGGCGTGCCGATCCCGGTGGCCTTCGTCGCCACGCTGGCGATGACCCTGGTCGTCGCCGTCGTCATCGGCGCGATCTGCGTGCGGCTGAAGGAAATCTACTTCGCGTTCGTCACGCTGGCATTCCAGATGCTGATTCACTCGACCATCCTGTCGTGGCAGTCGCTGACCGGCGGCGACCAGGGTTTGCGCGGCGGGATCCCGAGGCCGCCGTTTCTCGGCATCGATCTGTCGAATCATCTGCATCTCTACATCACGAGCTGCGCCCTGCTGGTGATCGGCCTGCTGCTCATGCGCCAGATCGCGCAATCGCCGTTCGGCTACACGCTGCGCATGATCCGCGACAACGCCACGCGGGCGAGCTTCATCGGCATCGATGTCTGGCGCGCCAAGCTGACGATCTTCGTGCTCGCTGCGCTGTTCGCGTCGACCGGCGGCATCATCATGGCGCTGTTCGTCTCCGGCGCCTATCCCGAGTTCGCCTATTGGACGATCTCGGGCGAGGGCATCTTCATCAACATGCTCGGCGGCGTGACAACCTTCCTCGGACCGATGGTCGGCACGGTGCTGCTGCTGATTCTCAACGATACCGTTACCCGCCTGACGGAGTATCACGGCATCGTGCTCGGCATCGTGATCCTGTTCTTTGCCATCGGCCTGCGAAAGGGCCTGATGGACTTTGTCGTCGAATGGTTCGCGCAGCGTCGCGGAGAGGCCGGGGAGCGCGCGCCATGAGTGCACAGACGCGGATCAGCGTCGTAACCGGCGGCGCCAGCGGCATCGGCGCGGCGTGCGTGCGTGAACTCGCGGCGGCCGGCGATCTCGTCGCCGTTCTGGACCGCGACCTCGCCAAGGCGCAGACGGTCGCGGCGGAAGTCGGCGGCAAGGCGTTCGCGGCCGACGTGGCGGACGAGCGCAGCGTCGAGGCCTGTGCCGCCGCGATCGAGCGCGACTGCGGCCCGGTCGCGGTGCTGGTCAACAGCGCCGGCATCATCCAGGTGCCGGTCCGGCCGCACGATCTGCCGATGACCTCCTGGGACGACGTCGTGCGCGTCGACCAGCGCGGCACCTATGTCGCCTGCGTTGCCTTTGCGCGGCAGATGATCGCGCGCAAGCGCGGCAGCATCGTCAACATCGCCTCGATTGCCGGTATGCGCTCGATGCCGTTGCATGCCTATGCGCCCGCCAAGGCGGCGGTGATTGCCATCACCGAATGCCTCGCGGCCGAATGGGGGCCCTCCGGCATCCGCGTCAATGCCGTGTCCCCGGGCTATACGCTGACGCCGGCGCTGAAGAATGCCATCGATCGGGGAGAGCGAGATGTCTCGGCGCTGGCTGCCAATGCAGCACTTCGCCGCCTCGTCGATCCCTCGGAGATCGGCCGCGTCGTCGCATTCCTGGCCTCCGACGCGGCCTCGGCGATGACCGGCGCCAACGTGCCGGTCGATTGCGGCTGGCTTGCCGGCACGTCGTGGAGCACGTATGGCGGTCTACGGGAGGCGAGTGGCTAGCCATGCTGGAGATTCGCGGACTCTCGAAATCCTTTGGCGGCGTCAAGGCGACCGACAACGTCTCGCTCGACTTCGCCGACGGTTCGCTCACCGCCGTGATCGGTCCCAACGGCGCAGGCAAGAGCACATTCTTCAACCTGATCACGGGCGCGCTGCAACCTGATGCCGGGCAAATCTTGCTCAACGGCGTCGACATGGCGGGCAAGGCCCCGCCGGAGATCGTGCGCCATGGCATCGGCCGCGCCTTCCAGGTCGCGAGCATCTTCCCGTCGCTGACGGTGGAGGAGACGATGCTCGCTGCCGTCTGTGCCGATCAGCGCCGCGCCGGCGTGATGCATCGCCGGTTTCCGCTGGCCGAGACGCGCGACCGCGCCGAGCATGCGATGGAGCTGCTCGGCCTCGCCGGTAAGCGCAACCGGACCGCGGCGACGCTGTCGCATGGCGACCAGAAGCTGCTCGATATCGCGCTCGCGCTGGTGCTCGAGCCCAAGGTGCTGCTGCTCGACGAGCCGACCGCGGGCATGGGTACCGAGGAGCGCTGGCGCATGATCGACAAGGTGCGCGAGCTCTGGGAAAAGCAGAAGATCACCGTCGTATTCATCGAGCACGACATGGACATCGTGTTCAAGATTGCGCCCCAAATCGTCGTGCTGTGCTACGGCCGGATCCTGGCGACCGGGACGCCGGACGCGATCCGCAGGAACGATGCCGTGATCGAGGCCTATCTCGGCAGCGACGACCACGCGGGAGCGGTGGCATGAGCGCGCAGCCGGTGGTGCAGGTCGAGGACCTCGACGTCTATTACGGTACCAGCCAGATCCTGTTCGGCGTCGGCCTGTCGGTGCGGCAGGGCGAGACCATGGCGCTGCTCGGCCGCAACGGCGCCGGCAAGTCGACCACCATGAAGGCCATCATGGGACTGGCGCCGGCGCACCGCGGCAGGGTGACCCTGCGCGGCCAGGTGGTCTCGGGAATGCGGCCGCATCACATCGCGCGGGCCGGGCTCGGCTTCGTGCCGGAAGACCGCCAGATCTTTCCCGAGCATACGGTGGAGGACAATCTCGTCATCGGCCAGAAGAAGGGGCCGGATGGCGAGGACGAGTGGTCGATCCGCCGCGTCTATGACGTGTTCCCGCTGCTCGAGCCGCTGCGGCACCGGATCGCCGGAAGGCTGTCCGGCGGCGAGCAGCAGATGCTGGCGATCGCTCGCACGCTGATGGGCAATCCGGTGCTGCTGCTGCTGGACGAGCCGAGCGAGGGGCTGGCGCCGATCATCGTGCAGCGCATTGGCGAACTGCTGCGGCAGCTCCGCGGCACCGGTGCCACAGTATTGATCGCCGAGCAGAACATGCATTTTTGCCTTGGCCTTGCGAGCCACGCGACGGTTATCGACAAGGGACAGATCGTCTACACATCCTCCATCGAAGAGCTGAAGGCCAACGACAACATCCGGCAGCGCTATCTGGCGCTGTAGGGCGTGATCCGGGAAAAAGCGCGCGGCGGTTTTGCCTCGCGACAAACGCGCAGCGTTTGCGCGGGGATCATGCCCAAAGGACAGGGCTCTTCGACAGCGATGGGAGGACAAATGGCGGGCAAGCTGACGCCGACGCATGAAGCGCCGTATCGCGGGCTGAAGGTACTCGATTTCGGGCAGGGGATTGCCTCGCCTTATTGCGCGATGCTGCTCGGTGTCTACGGCGCCGACGTGATCAAGGTCGAGCCGCCGGAGGGCGACTGGTCGCGCTATCTCGGCACGACCTACGGCAATCACACGACGCTGTCGGCGGTCTACAACCGCGGCAAGCGCAGCCTGTGCCTCGACATGAAGCACAAGGACGGGATCGCGATCGCGCAGCGGCTGGCGCGCGAGGCCGATGTCCTCATCGAGGGCTTTCGTCCCGGTGTCGCAGAGCGGCTCGGGCTCGGCTATGAGGGCCTGTCGCGCGGCAATCCCGGCCTGGTCTATCTGTCGGTCAGCGGCTTCGGGCAGAGCGGCCCGTACGCCAAGCGGCCCGGCTCGGATTCGGTGGCGCAGGCGTTCTCGGGGCTGGTCTCGGTCAATGTCGGCGCCGATGGCGTGCCGCATCGGGTCGGCACCACGATCTCCGATGTCGTCACCGGCGTCTATGCGTTCCAGGCCATCGCCACGACGCTGTTCGCGCGTGCGACCGTCGGCACCGGCCGCTGGATCGACGTCAATCTCTGCCAGTCGACGTCGGCGCTGCTCGGCCACAAGGTGGCGGAGTTCATCCTCGAGGGCGGCGCGCCGCGCGCGCTGAACGTTCCGGCCGGCACCTACCAGACCCAGGACGGCTGGATGATGGTCACCCTTGTGAACGAGCCGCAATACAAGCGGCTGTGCGGTGCGATCGGTCGTGAGGACCTCGCCGGCGATCCGCGTTTTGCCGACTTCGCCCGCCGCGCCGACGCGGCCGACGCGCTGATCCCGCAATTGCGCGAGGTGTTCCTGACCCAGGCGACGGATGCCTGGCTGACGCGGCTGCATGCGGCCGATATCATCGCCGAGCGGATCCTCAATCCCGGCGAATGGCTGCGCAACGTCCATGTCGAGGCGACCAGGGCGTCGGTGCGTCAGGACACACCCGGCGTCGGCGCGGTCTACACGCCACGCACGCCGGGGATCGCGGGCCTGTCCGAGGATCACCTTTGCCCCGCGCCTGACGTCGGGCAGGATAGCCGCGCCGTGCTGACGGAGGCCGGCTTCGGTTCCGCTGAGATCGACGGCCTGCTGCTGTCGGGCGCCGTGCGGCAGGCCAAGAGCTAACGGGAGGCAACACATCATGAGCACCGACCTCGTTCGTTACTCGGTCACCGACCAGATTGCGGAGATCGTGCTGGATCGCGCGCCGGTCAACGCACTCAGCATTCCCCTGATCGATGCGCTGCTGGCGGCGCTGGCGAAAGCGCGCGATGACGACGCAGTGCGCGCCGTCGTCATCAGCAGCGCCCATAAGGTGTTTTGCGCCGGCCTCGATCTCGACATCGTCAGGGGCAAGCCCGCGATCGAGACCAAGACATTCCTCGAGCGGCTATACTTTGCGTTGAACGATACGCAGTATCGCATGGGCAAGCCGACCATTGCGGCGATCGATGGCGCGGTACGCGCCGGCGGCATGACGATCGCGATCTCCTGCGACATGATTGTCGCGGGCGACGGCTCGACCTTCGGCTATCCCGAGATCGATGTCGGCCTGATCCCGGCGATCCATTTCGTGCAGTTGCCGCGGCTGGTCGGAAAGCACCAGGCATTCGGCCCGCTGTTCCTTGGCGAGCCCTTCGATGCCGCGACCGCCTTTCGCATGGGGCTGCTCAGCGAGGTGGTGCCGAAGGGCACCGCGCTCGCGCGCACCCGCGAGATCGCACGCAAGCTCGCGGCGAAATCGCCGATCGTGATGAAGATCGGCCGCGACGCCTTCATGCGGGCGGTCGATGCCGATTTCCGCCGCTCGGTAGAAAATACGGCGGAAAGCTTTGTTGTGGTCGCATCGACGGAAGACTGCCAGGAAGGGCTGAATGCGTTCGTCGAGAAGCGGGCGCCCAACTACAAGGGACGGTAATGGCTGGATTGTATTTCGAGGAGTTCGAGATCGGGCAGGAATTCCATCACGAATTCAGCCGAACCGTGACCGAGATGGACAACACCATGTTCAGCCTCCTGACCATGAACCCGCAGCCGTTGCATATCGACGCGCATTTCTCCGAGAAGACCGAGTTCGGCCAGCGACTGTTCAACAGCCTCTATACACTCGGCATCATGATCGGCATGAGCGTGTACGACACGACGCTGGGAACCACCGTCGGCAATCTCGGCATGACCGACGTCAAGTTCCCCAAGCCGGTGTTCCATGGCGACACGCTGAAGGCGCACACCAGAATCATCGGCAAGCGCGCCAGCAAGTCGCGGCCGACCCAGGGCATCGTCGAGTTCGAGCACACCATGACCAACCAGCGCGGCGAGGTGGTGGCGAGCTGCCGCCGCACTGGCCTGATGCACTGCAAGCCGAAGGCGTAAGCGATGCGATCGTTCCTGTTCGTTCCCGGCGACAGCACCCGGAAATATGAAAGCGCGAAGAAGACCGCAGCCGATGCGCTGATCCTCGACCTCGAGGATTCCATCGCGCCGGACCAGAAGGTGGTTGCGCGGGGCATCACGCGCCAGATGCTCGATGCGCGCAATCCGGAGCAGAAGCTTTATATCCGCGTCAACGCGCTCGACACCGATCTGACGCTCGGCGATCTCGCCGCCGTGATGCCCGGCAAACCCGATGGAATCGTGCTGCCGAAATGCGCCGGCGCCGCCGACGTCAACCGGCTCGCGCTCTATCTCGACGCATTTGAGGCGGCCTCTGACATCGCGCAGGGCACCACGCGGATCGTGACGGTCGCGACCGAGACGGCGCGGGCGGTGCTGAAAATCCTCGATTTCGAGAACATGAGCCCGCGGCTGTGGGGCATGATGTGGGGCGCGGAGGATCTCGCGGCCTCGCTCGGGGCAACGCGCAACCGCAGTGATGGCCGCTATCACTCGCCCTTCATCCTGGCGCGCGATCTCTGCCTGATCGGCGCGGCCGCCGCCGGCGTCGTCGCGATCGACACCATCGCGACCGACATCAACGATCTCGATGCTTTGAAGGCCGAGGCGGTCGCCGCGCGCCAGGATGGCTTCCTCGCCAAGGCCGTGATCCACCCCAAGCACGTCGACATCGTCAATGCGGCCTTCATGCCGACGGATGAGGAAATCGCATGGTCGGAGCGGGTGATCGCCGCGTTCGCCAATAATCCATCGGGAGTCGCCAAGATGGACGGCAAGATGCTGGACAAGCCGCATCTGCGCGCCGCCGAGAAGATCCTGGCGTCGCGCAGGAAATAGTCGGGGAGGCGGGCTCGATACCGCGATGTTGCGCTATAGCGAGGCGCGGCTGCGGCGGTCGCTGGCGATCGACTAAACCGCAGGAATCAGGAATGAGCGACGGCCGACTTGCCGTCCTGCTGCTTCGACCACGAGACGTAGTAGGCGACGGCCGTCATCGCCGCGATACCGGCGATGCTGACCGCGACCTGCCTTGCCAGTGAGTATGGGCCCGTAATCAGGATCAGATGCGCAGCGAATGAGAGGAAGACGCCTGCACAGAACACGGCCAGCCATTCCTCGCCGCACTTGATGATCGGCTGCAAGGCGGGAGATCGCAGGTATTCCCAATCGCGCGGCACCAGCCAGCTGAACAGGAATGTCAGGACCAGGAAGTGCAGGATGCGATGAGGCGCGATCTCCTCCCGGTCGTTTGGCAGCAGCACATCGCTCAGCCCACTCGGCATCATTTGCGCGAGTGCCGGGATATCGCTGATCGAGACAATTGTCAGGGCGAACAGCAGATACAGCAACGCCATGGCGCGCAGCGCGGGAGCCGCCTGCATCGCGCGGATCGCGGGCGTATATCGCGCGCCGATCAGCGCGAGCCAGCCGCCCATCACGAACAGCAATTGCCAGCAGAACGGATTGAGGTACCAGTCGCCATACGGATATGACGACAGGTTCCAGTTGAGCAGCCGGCCGGCCGCGTAGAGGGTCACGGACGCGACGACCGTCGCGTTCGGCACGTACAACAGCCCGAACACGATGATGGGCTGGAACGCCATCAAGGCAATGGTGAGTTGCAGCACGTCGAGATTGAGCGGCTTGGCCTGCAGGAACAGGCCGTAGATCAACGTCCGGATCGGGTGGTCGATGAATCCGGTGATGTTGAACTCGCTGATGATCTCGGGCGCCGCGGTCCGGGTGGCGACATAGCTGATCAACTCGACATAGATCACGAACAGAACGATATAGGCGGCGTAGAGCTGCCATACGCGCTTGAAGATGCGGGTTGCGGCCACCAGGAATCCGCGTTCCAGCGTCATCCTGGCGTAGATGAGCGTCACTGCGTAGCCGCCCACGAATACAAAAAGGTCGGTTGCGCCGCTGAAGCCGAAGTTGCGCATGGTCAGCGCGCCGACGACGTTGTGCGGAATATGGTCCAGAAACAGAAACCAGTTTGCGATGCCAAGCAGCAGCGCGATCCTGAGATCGCCATCGGCTTTCGCGATCTCGGCGTTTGTTGTCGAAGTCATCTGAAGCTGAAATTTGCCGGCCCGAGAAACGAATCGCTAGTCTAGAGGGAACCCGCGCCTGGTCCGAATAGACTTTGCGTGAACCCTATCTAGTCTGTTTCGGGTTCCGGCCAAGTGGCCGGCTCAAGAAAGATCACGTTTCCGCAATCAACTCGTGAGCGGTGTCAGACCGGCCCGTGTTTGCGCAGGTCGCGGGCATGATCCAGCGTATTGGCTTGCAGGTTCGCGCCGGTCACGGGGAGTTCCGGCAAGGCGGCCTCGGCCAGCAGGTCGTCCGTAACATCCTCGACCGAACGCTCGGCAATCTCGTGAATGAAGCTGATGTTCGTATATTCGCCCGAGGCGATTCGTGAGACGACGTCGCGTCGTTTCATGTCGGGATCGACGATCGCCTCGCGGCCACGGCGGCCATAGTCGATCATCACGACGAAATACTGCATTGCCTGATCGTTCGATGTTCTGACTGTCACTGTGTATTATTTCCGATAATCGGAAGTATGTCAAGGTGAATTGTCGAAAACCGAAATTCAGGCGTGCGGCGGCCGGCCCGATTCGGCCCGAAGGCGTCCGAATCGGTCCGGCCGGTCCATGAAGCGGCGCGGTTACTTCTCGGACGATCGCCCGCCCTGCGTCCGGGCAGATTTGCGACCCTTCGCCGCCGACTTGCCGCGCAGCCTTTCGATCTGGCCGCGGGGCAGGGTGACGCAGATTTCGCCGATCCATTCGAGCTTTACGCCGTTGATCGGCTTGGCATTGAAGCTCTTGAGGTTGACTGTACCGGACGAACTGCCGCGTTCGATCGTCTTCAGATAGCGCTCGCCGCTCTTCAGCCGCACCGCAGCTTCCTCTCCGTAGAAGCTCGACAGCGGATAGCGCTGCTCGCGATACACCACGATGACGTCGCCGTTCTCGTATTTCGGCAGCATCGAATCGCCCGAGACCTCGAAAGCGACGGTCTCCTCCGTCATCGGGAACGGAAGTTCGATTTCGCCGAGACCCTCCGGCGGGACCTGCTCCAGCTCCGGCTGGATCGAGGCGCCGGCGCCGACCCGGCCCACGATCGGCACCGAATTCAGCTCCAAATACTCCATGATCGGGGCGATCTCGGATGCCTTGATCAACCTTATTCCCGACAGGATTTCGGAGACCGCCCCGGCCCGAACCCCCATCGCGCGGGCAAGCCCGCCTTTGCTCTTCCCAGTCTTTTCCAGTGCTCGCTCGATCAGCGCCGCGTCCAGCATGTTTCATCCTTTCCCAAACCCGGAGATACTATATCCGTTACGATTATCAGAAACAAGCTTGACTTTTTTCTTCGGAATATCGGAAGGCGCGCGAGGCGCCGGCGGAATGACAGAAACGGGAATTTGGAATGGAAGTGATGAACTGGCTGCCGGAGCATCCGGCAGCCCTGCAGGATCTCCGCGCCCGCGGCTTGTCCTATTCGGAAATCGCTGACACGATCAACGCTACCTTCAATACGGCCTATACGCGCAACGCGGCGCTCAGCCGAGCGCAGCGCATGGGGCTGGCGGGCCTCGAAAGGCTCGAGCCGTCCCTGCCGGGGCAGCTCGATCCGCCCAAACCGTCCCTGCCGGAGCTCCCAAGGATCGGGCGGCTGCGTGAAGGGCGCGCCGAACTGACGCCGGATCTGCTTCGCGGACCAAAGATCTTCACTGAAACGGTAGAGATGCCGCAACTTCGTTGCGCCACGGTCGTGCCGCGGCATCTTTCGCTGCTCGACCTCAAGCCCGGAGACTGTAGCGAGGGCGAGACGATGACCTTCTGCGGTCATCCGTGCCGGTCGGGCTCGAGCCACTGCACTCCGCATTTTCACCTGAGTCGCGATCCTGAGGCCGCGGCGAGGCCGGCATTGAGCGCCGCCTGGCCTCAAGCCATCGGGGCCGGTTGAGGCAATTCATTATCTGACCGACGGACATCGGTCCGCAATCGCGATCGCGCGGAAGCCTCCGCGCGCCCATCATCAGACATTTTGGAGGTTACTAATGCCGCGAGCCAAGCGCCGGAAGCCGTACGATTCCGCGCGAAGCGGTCAATGCGTGACGTGCATGGTTGGGTGGTTCGAAAAAAAGCTGTGACTGCAGTAATAGAGGCGGAAAGCGAGCGGGGCTGCGGCTTAGGGTCGATATGTCAGGTAAACTGCCTCTCACGTGATTAGCATCCTCAACCACGCTGACGAGGCTGCTGCGCTTTGCTATTGTTTTTGCGCAGAGAGAAGCGCGGGAGCAGCCTTATGGTGCAAGCTCTCATTGTACACAAGGACCGGCTGCCTCAGTCGCAAAAGATGCATCAAGCGGCACAATATGTCCGCATGTCCACCGACTACCGATGGCAGCAAAGTGCGATAAGTGCGCTTCTTCATAACGAAGCGTATATCGGCAACTCCATCTACAATCGTGACACTGCGAAACTAGGAGCGAAGCGAACACGCAATCCGAGAGAGCTCTGGATCACACGTAAGGGCGCGATCGAGCCAATCATTAAGCGTGATACATTTCTGCGCGCAAAGAAGACAATGGAGGAGCGTTGCGTCTGTATTTCCGAGAAGGAGATGCTCGTGCGCCTTCTGATGAAGAACGGCAAGCTCAACGCCTCGATTATTGATGCAAGCCCCGGTTTACCTTCGCTCACCACCTATCTAGTTCACTTTGGCACGCTTCGAAATCTCTATCGATTGATCGGCTACACGGGCAGCCAAGACCGCTTCGACAAGCTTGACGCGCACAGAAAGTGGGTCAATTTCCACCTCGAAAATGCCAGCCGTCTTCGCGAAGCCTTTGAGGATGCGGGTAGGCGCGCCACACTTGATCAGTCGACCGAATGTTTGCGGATAGATAACGCCGTGAATATCTGCTTCCGATTGGCCAAATGGCGAAAGTATGGGCGCCAGCCGCTGCGCTGGGCGATGGTTGGTCGCGTGGCATTGCAGAAGGGATGGGTCGTCGCGCTAAGGATGGGTGAGAACAACGAGACGGTCCTGGATTATCTATTATTGC
This sequence comes from Bradyrhizobium sp. BRP56, assembly GCF_020194035.1. Lineage (NCBI taxonomy): Bacteria > Pseudomonadati > Pseudomonadota > Alphaproteobacteria > Hyphomicrobiales > Nitrobacteraceae > Bradyrhizobium > Bradyrhizobium sp. BRP56. The sequence continues at coordinate 12,241 of NZ_JADYVV010000006.1, read as the reverse complement.
CGTCGGCGCCACTTTCGTTCAGAAGCCACGTATTCTCTTTTTCTGAGGACACACGCGCAGCCTACAAAATCGAGCGCTTTCAGACTTTCGAGGCGCTGTCTCGATCGTTAGTAAAGCGCGTCTAAGCGAGCAAAACAAAGCAGACAAAAAAGGAGCTGGAGCGGCCAAGTACCGCTCGACTGAGCAACGTTGTGCGCACTACACTCACCACGATGATGACCAAGAACAGCGGCCTCGCTTACGAGACCACTGCTCTGGCATGCACGCTCGCAAGCCCCCCGATTCTTTTGCCAAGATAGTCCGAAGGTCCATTGTGATCGACGTCAGTACCAATGCGCGGATTGTCTTGGTCGCCCCAGCCCTGCTGCCAAGAAAAACCATTAAGCGCCGGAGCACCGAGAGCCAGCTAAGTATCTAAGTATGAAGGGGTGATATCTGAACTCGGAGACGAGCTTCCAGATGTCGATGGCGGCCTGCGGCGCGAGCCGATCACCGAGGGGCGGCGCCAGACGACGCTGCGCCTCAATCGCGCCGAGCATGAACTCGGCGCCGACGGTTCGGCGCTGGTGCACGATGTCCTGATCCTCGGCATGACCATGGAGCAGGTTGGACAGCGGCGCGGACTGTGTACGCAGCGCTGGCAGGACTATTTTGCGCGGCGTCTCAAGAAATGCCTGGATCGGCTGGCGCTGATGCACGGGCTTGCGACGGCAAGCAGGGTTCCGGTGAAGGACTGTCCACGCTGAGCTGACGCGGTTTGCCGCGCTGGAATCCGGCACGGCAGCAACTCATCGCATGACGTGCCTTGCCTCACACTGAACTCCTTCCTTGTGTGCGGTCGGGGTTGGGCCCGGCCAGGCCGTATCGAAGATGGTCGACAGCGGCGAGGACTCTCATGTAACTTCCGTCGCGTCGACGACCTGCCTGCATTCGAAGCCTCTCGCGCAGGGAAGGGTCTGGTACGTCCATGCAAGGGAGTTCGCCGCGGCTACCTGTCTACATCCTCTCTGTATCACGAACACCACGAGCAACGTGGATCGATGCCGACGCGGAGCCCAATCAAAATAACCCAAGGGAGAAACGACCGATGAATCACACTGGAAACTGCTTTTGTGGCGCCGTCGAACTCAAGGTCAGCGGAGAGCCTGAGGCAATGGGCTATTGCCACTGCCGTTCATGCCGTTCCTGGTCCGGTGGCCCGGTGAATGCGTTCAGCCTCTGGAAGCCCGAGGCGGTCGAGGTCACCAAGGGCGCCGACCACATCGCGACATTCGAGAAGACCGCGATGAGCCAGCGCAAATATTGCACGAAGTGCGGCGGTCACCTTATGACCAACCACCCGACGCTCGGGCTCGTCGACGTGTTCACCGCAACGATCCCGACGCTGAAATTCAACCCAGGGGTTCACGTCAACTATTCCGAGGCAGTGCTGCAGATACGCGATGGCCTGCCGAAGTTGAAGGATTTCCCGGCTGAGTTCGGCGGCTCCGGCGAAATGATCGCCGAATAGCCCGAACGCTCCCCATCACGGAAGCGGGTGGCGGCGGCGTGCCGCCACCCGCCTGCGTATGGGCTCCGCGCCCCATAGTTCGGTATCCGGCAGACTTGCTTCGGATGCGAGGCGTCCGACCATGTCGGCGGCCGCCGGATCGTCTTTGGGCCATCGACAGCCATGTCGGACGAAGGTCCCGCCCTGCAAAATCCGGGTTTGGTTTTGCTGACGAGCTTCCGCTAAAAGGCGAGCAGTGCCGGTCTTGGCAGGGACCGTCGTATATCGCCTGATAAAATAAGAGGAAGCGTCAGATCATGACCAGACCAGAATTGCCGGGGCGCACGCCGCGCGGGGAGGGAGTTCCGACGGCGCTCGACGGCCTGCTGGTCGTCGACTTCACCCGCGTCGTGGCCGGCCCGGCCTGCACACAAACGCTGGCCGACTTCGGGGCCGAAGTCATCAAGATCGAGAATCCGGACGGCGGTGATGACACGCGCGCCTATGAGCACGCCGAAATCGGCGGGGAGAGCGCGGCGTATCTGAGCCTCAACCGCAACAAGCGTGGCATTGCGCTCGATTTCAACAATCCGGCCGCGCTCGAGGTCGCGCGCGCGTTGATTGCCAAGGCCGACGTTGTGGTGGAGAATTTCTCCGGCGGCGTGATGAGGAAATTCGGTCTCGATTATGCGTCGGTGGCGCCGACCAACCCGCGGCTGATTTATTGCTCGATCTCCGCCTACGGCCGCAAAGGCGATTTCGCGCTGCGCCCGGGCTTCGACCCGATCACGCAGGCCGAAAGCGGCTTCATGTCGCTCAACGGCTTTCCGGATGGCGAGCCGGTGCGCACCGGGCCGCCGATCGTCGACATGGCAACGGGCATGTCGGCCTGCAACGCCATCCTGCTGGCACTGATTGCGCGCGATCGGCTCGGTCGCGGTCAGCAGGTCGAGGTCGCATTGATCGACACCGCGGTGTCAATGACCGGCTTTTACGGCATGGCCTATCTTATCAACGGCAACAATCCCGGCCGTTTCGGCAACTCTCCGAACGGTTCGCCGACCGTCGGCGTCTACCGGGCGTCCGATGGTCCGCTCTACATGGCCTGCGCCAATGACCGGCTGTATCGCCGGCTGGTCACCGACGTGCTGGAACGTCCGGATCTCGTCACCGATCCCGAGTTTGCTCACCGCAAGGCGCGCACGGCCAACAAGGAGAAGCTGCGCGCGATCATTGCCAGCGTGTTTGCGGGCGACACGCTCGAGAACTGGATGGCGAAGATGAAGAAGGCCAACATTCCGGTTGGCTATCTGCGGACGGTCGAGGAGGGTTTCAACGCGCCCGAGGTGCGCGACCGGCATCGCCTGAGCAGCATTGCGCATCCAACCGCCGGCTCGGTTCCGAACATCGAGTCGCCGGTCAATATGAGCCTGACGCCGACCGTTGATCCTGTTGCGGCTCCGCTGCTCGGTCAGCATACGAAGGATGTATTGAGCAAGACGCTCGGCTACGACGACCGGCGCATCGCCGCGCTGGCCGAGGCCGGCGCGTTCGGCAAGGCAGGCAACACCGGCTAGGGCCTTTTCCGTTCCGATGGAATCGGAACGGGCTCTGGATTCTAGTTTAGACGCGTTTCCTTGACGCGAACCGGTGTCCGCTTCGCTCGAAAACGCTCGGGCGTGCTCGGCCTGCACAAAGATCAACTATTCGCAAACCAACCTGACGCCAGGCGAGAGGAAAGCCTCTCGCCTGGCGAGATATCTTTCAGGCGTCGCAGGCTCCGGCACGTCGCCAGCGGCCCTGGAGCCGGTCCGTTTCGGAACTCAGTTCGGCTTGCTGCGCAAGTTGTTCCTTGGCATACTTTCAACTTCCTCGGGCTCCGCCCGATCAATCTCGAGGCGTGCCATCCGGAGGATGAGGGTTGCCGTGGTCAGGCCGAGGCGTTCGGCCTCTTGTGCTGCGGTGTCGACCTTCTGGGCCAAGCCTTCACGTTTACCTGGGTATGCCATTCGTAATCCTCACTTAAGGTGCGAGATGAAAAATCCCACATACGTTGCAGAGCTGCAGAAGAAGCTCGGAGCTCCATCGAGCGAAACACTGGAAAGCCTGCGACTGTTGAAGGCTTTCCTTCGACTTGCGCCCGACCAGCGTTCCGAGGTCATCGAGCTGGTCGAACGTTTGGCGGTTGAGCCGCCGCGCGATCCCTCACTGTCCTGAGGTGCTCGCAAATCCTTCCTGTGCGTTAGTTGTTCATCGGCTTGGCGGGTGTTTGCGTCGCGATCACGTAGATTGCGCCGCCTTCGAGCGCTTCGGATTGATGCCGGGTGCCGGCTGGCAGTAGGATGGTATCGCCGGCGCCGACCACGCGCTCGCCGCCATCCCAGATGAAGTTCAGCCGGCCGCTGATGATCATCAGGATCTCGTCGACCGGATGGGTATGAAACTGATGCACCTTGCCGGCCGCATCATGCTGCAGTTCGACCGAGCCCTGGGCCGGGAGCAGGTCCAAAATCTCCGTGTCGATGGCAAATTCAGTCTTCGTGCCTGCGATGATCTGGGTCATGCTGCCTGCTCCTTGTTCGCGATCGGTTGCGACTTGTTCTGCGCGAGCTTGGCGAAGGGGCAGCCCGAGCTCGCATTGTTGTCGTCGTGCAGGAAGTACTGCAGATACTCGCGGCCGTCGGTTGCGCCGTAGCGGCCAAGAAGCGGAGAGGGGCTCGCGCTGTCGTACGGGATCAGGCGCTTGCGCACCTCCGCGAACGCGGCGTTCGCAGCCTTCTCCGTCCCGAGGATCTTCTCGAACACCCAGCGCGGCTGGAACGTGAGCATGAAGGCGCTGGACCGGCGGCTCTGCCGCATCACATGCGCGGGCGTCGTGCAGACCACGAAGATCGGCTCGCCCGCAAACGAGAACTCCCACATCGGGTGGTCGATCTGTTCCGGAATCTCTGATGGCCACGGGTTCTTGTCCAGCCGCGCGAGCTGATCGAGCGTCAGCCACATCTTGCGATAATAGGCATCGAGCGTCTGCACCGGGCGGGGCCGCGTGAATACGATCAACGAGGTATTGGGACCGAACGAGCGCGCCTGCGAGACATACTGCCCGAGTTGCTCGCCCAGCACCGCCACATCATAGGGATCGAGGAAAAGGTAGCGGAGTTGATCCTGGCGATGTCCGGTCACACCGAACACGCAAGGGAACGGCCTTGCCTCGCTGCTCATCTGCGCTTCAAACTCGGAGAACATCACGCTCTGCCAGCTGCTGACCGGAAAGTTTGACGCGACTTCGCCTCTTCTCAAGAACAAGCGCTCCATAACACCCCCTACACTCATAACGACACTAACGAGCTATCAACTTGCTTCTCATCAACAGCGGTCCGGCAATGCCCGGCAGCGACATGAGAAGCAGAATGACAATCAAGGCGCTGTAGCCGCCGTCGCCGATCGCGGCCGTGTTGTGTACGGCGTCGGTCCCCGAGGTGTTGCTGGCGGCGAGCATCGCGAAGCCGATGATGGGCTGCGAGATGCCGGCGAAGATTCCGGCGGCTGTGGTGTTCACGGATGCGCCCACGCCGATCAGATCGGCGGTGTAGAGCTTCTTGACGCATTTTAGCACCAGCGGGACGGTGCCGCCGGCGACGAGCCCCAAGGCAGTGAACACGACGGTGACGTAGGCGAGTCCAAATGTCTGGGCGATCGTCGGCAGCAGCATCGCGATCAGCAGCATGCGCAGCACGCAAATGCCGATCAGCGCGCGGTCAAGCGCCGCCGCGGCGCGATCGGCAGCGTGACCCAGGAAGATCGAGCCGAGCGCATTGCCGATCATGAAGGCGAGCAGGGGCGTGCCGGCCGCTGTCGGGGAGATATGGAAGAAGTGCGCGACCATCGGAATGCCCCAGACGCCCGACAGCGTCGTCACCACCGCGAAATGCGACGCAAACGTCATTGCGCAACCCCAGTTCGCGACATGGACCAGCGATCGCCGCGCGGCGAGTACCACGCCCTTCAGCGTCTTGTTGCTGTGCGAGGCCGGATCGGGCTTGAGCGCGAGCTTGGCGAAAGCGAGGTTGGCGAGGCCAATGCAGGCGATGAACAGGAAGCAGGCCCGCCAGCCGAAGCCTGAGACCGCAGCTGCAAGCGGCGTGGTCGCGATCACGCCCCCGACATAGCCGGAGACCTGCGAGATGCCCGACATCATGCCGAACCGCTCATCCGCGAAGCTCTGTGCCACGAGCTTCAGGAGTGCGGTGAAGACCAGCGCATCGCCGCAGGCGACGATCAGGCGTGCAACAAAAACGTCGAGCAGGTTCGGTGCCAGCGCGAACGCGGCGCTGCCGAGCGAGGAGGCAATCATGCTGACGAGGACGACGCGCTTGACGCCGTAACGGTCGACCAGAAGGCCTGCCGGAATCTGCATCAAGGTGTAGCCCCAGAAGTAGCTTGAGGCGAGCATCGCAACACCGGCCGCGTCGGTGTTGAAGTCGTGCATGAAATTGAGGCTGACCGACTGCGGCGATACGCGCTGCAGGAAGGCGATGGCGTAGGCGATGGCCACCGCCGTCCACGCGAGATAGGCGCGATCGGTGAAGCGCGACGTCGGGGCATAAACAGCTTGTTGTCCGAGCATCGACATCACACCCTCGCGTAACCCACCGAGAAAAGGGCATCCGCAGAATTCGGAATCTTCCGCGACATCGCGGCATCGACCAGCGACGCGGCGCCATGATAGGCCTGCCGATGGTGCTTAATGTGGCCGTAGGCGCCGCGCATGATCATGTCGGGCAATTCGAGCGGCTTGCCCGGATAGAGCGAGGTACACATCTCGATACAGGCCGCCTGCAGGGCGAGATCCTGCGTATCGTCGAGCAAAGATGGAGTCACTTTTTCGCAAATCTTAGCGTTCGCCGCCCAGACGATCGGGTTGCGGGTTCGCCAGCCGTAGAGCACGTTGCCCTCGGCTCTCGCGGCGGCGCCGGAGCATTTCAGCACTTCCGATGTGAAGAAGCCGTAGAAGCCGCGGCCCTGGTGCGCCGGGAGCACTTCCGTGCCGCTGCGATAGATTCCAAGTCCGGCCGACATCTCCAGGATGCGGTAGACCGAGAAGGCAATGAGGCCGGACCGATCGTAGACAAGGATCAGGCTATACTTCTTGTCGAAGGGCGAGGAGGTTGCTGTCCAGTGCGGCTCGGTGGCCTGCCAGTTGACGGCAATGATGCCGTTCATGGCGTCCATCAGCGGCTGACGGTCGCAGGCTTCGACCCGGGAGGCATCGGGTAGACTGTAGATCGCGTAATCCGTCCAAGGCGATTTGATCGCCTCGTATCCGCTGCCCAGATTTCGCGGCATGGCAGAACTCCAGAATTCCATTGCGAGCTATACAGGGCAGCCTCGAATGGCTTAAAGGACAATATGCCCTCGAAAACTGCCAAAGCGCCCCGGCCTGAGCCGCGCGACAAGAAAGCAACGCGGCGGATCGCGATCGTTGCCTTTCCGGGTGTGACCTTGCTCGACATCTCGGGACCGGCGCAGGTGTTTGCAGAACTGGAAGCGATCGAGCTGCCGGGACCGGACTACTCGCTGTCTTACCTGTCGACCTCCGGTGGGTTGGTGCCGACCGATGTCGGCATGATGATCGACACGGCGCCGATCGACAGTATTGCGCCCGCCGAGGTCGACACGCTGGTGATCCCTGGCGGACCCGGCATCTGGAAGATCCGCAACGACGCGAAGTTGATGAACTGGATCGCGGAGGCGCTGCCGAAGGCGCGTCGTATCGCGTCGGTTTGCCTTGGCGCATTTGCGCTGGCCTGGACCGGGATTCTGGACGGCAAGCGGGCAGCAACGCACTGGCGTTATTGTCCCCGTCTGCAGGATAGCTTTCCCAATATCCGGGTTGAGCCCAACGCGATCTTCGTCAAGGACGGACGGGTCTGGTCATCGGCCGGGGTCAGCGCCGGCATCGATCTGGCACTCGCCATGATCGAGGAGGATTTCGGCCACACCATCGCGCTCGATGTTGCGCGCAGACTTGTGGTGTTTCTGAAACGGCCGGGCGGTCAGAGCCAGTTCTCCACCGTCCTTGCTGCCCAGGCATCGGACGTCGAGGGACGCTTCAGCGCGCTGCACGCCTGGATCATCGAGAACATCACGAGCGACCTCAAGGTCGAGACCCTCGCGGAAAAGGCGGGGATGACGCCACGCACCTTTGCCCGGACCTATGTCAGCCGCACCGGCATGACGCCCGCAAGCGGCGTCGAGGCGCTGCGCGTGGAGACGGCGCGCTTGCTGCTTGAAAGCCGCCAGATCGGCGGCGTGGTCGAGGTCGCCAAGCGCGCGGGATTTGGCGATGACGAGCGAATGCGGCGGGCCTTCCTGCGCCACCTCGGCGTATCGCCGACCGAGTACCGAAACCGGTTCTCGGGCAGCTAGCTTACCTCGGGCGAGGCCGTCCGGATGCGGACCGCCTCGCGTCGAAAGTCGATCTATCTCACGAGCGAATAGCTGGCCTTCGCTGGCAGGATTCGTGGCTCAAGGTGGTAGCTTTTCCGGTTTGTCTGCGGCTAATGTGCCGGCCAAATCGGGAGAAGAAACACCATGAATGACGGGACCCCCATTCGGCAGGCGCGCAATGTCGAACTCGGCGCCAGCGGCGAGGAATTCCAGAACCTGCACGAATTCGCGCGAAAGGCCCGCGCCAAGCTGAATCAGAACGCCTGGGATTACATCGTCGGCGCCTCGGAGACCGAGACCACGATGCGCCGCAACAGAATGGCGCTCGACGAGATCGCGTTCCGGCCGCGCGTCCTGCGCAACGTCATCAACGTCGATCCTTCTGCCGAGGTATTCGGACGCAAGCTCCGGCTTCCCGTGATGATCGCCCCGGTCGGCGCGCTCGAGATCTTCGATCCGGATGCGGGCGCGGCCGTCGCGCGTGGAGCGGGAACGTTCGGCGCGGCGCACATGCTGAGTTCGGTTTCCGAGCCCGGGCTGGAGAACACCGCCAGGGCGGCACCGGATGCGCTTCGCATCTTCCAGCTCTATGTGCGCGGCGACGATGCCTTCGTCGAGGATGTGGTCAGTCGCAGCATCGACAACGGTTACGCCGCGTTCTGCCTCACCGTCGACACCGCCCATTACAGCCGGCGCGAGCGCGACATAGCCAAGCGCTATGTCCGCGAGAGCCGCATCCGCGCCACCGGTGGCGATTTCCAGAAGGGTCTGGAATGGCGGACGGTGAAGCTGATCAAGGACAAGTTCAAGATTCCACTTATCCTCAAGGGGATCGCCACCGCCGAAGACGCCAAGATCGCGCTCGACCACGGGGTCGACTGGATCTACGTCTCAAATCATGGCGGCCGACAGCTCGACCATGGCCGTGGGTCCATGCATGTCCTGCCCGAGATCGTTCAGGCGGTCGCGGGCCGTGCCAAGATCATGGTCGACGGCTCGTTCTGCCGCGGCACCGACATTGTGAAGGCGATCATTTCGGGCGCTGATCTTGTCGGCATCGGCCGCCTGCAATGCTGGGCGCTCGCCGCAGCCGGCGAGGCCGGCATTGTCCGGATGCTTGAACTGCTGGAGGACGAGGTGATCCGCTGCCTCGGTCTGCTCGGCGTCACCAGCTTTGCCGAACTGGACAAATCCTACCTGCATCCGGCGATGCCGACCAATCTGCCGAGCGTGTTCAGCGCATTCCCGCTTCTCGATATCGATCCTTACCGCTACTGAACCGCTGCGAGCAAAGCATGAAGCGTCGGCGCGATCGAGGCATTGTGCGCCTCGATCGCGCCAGCCGCCATCTATCTGTGGTGTCCATGAAGCCGCCGTGGCAACGACAAAGTCTGATCCAAATGCCGCACTAGTCGAGGCGGATGGCAGATAATCCATTCGCGGAATTTTCACTCGAGCGCGCGATCGACTTGCGCTGGACCTTGCGGGATATTCAGGCCGGCAGGCTCAAATTGTCACCGGTCAGCGACGAGGATCTGCACATCCTCGCTGAGCTAGGTCTTGTCGAACTGCATGACGACGAGCCCGGGCTGACGGAGGCGGGAGCCGACGTGCTGAGCGATTGAACAGGCGCGCAGCCTAGCGTGCGTTCAGAAAGCTTTCACCGGAATTGCAAGGCGTGCACTGATAGGTCAGCACGTCGTAGACTTGATCGCGCGCCTCGATCAAGGCAAGCCGCATTTGCGTGCCGCACTTTATGCACGGCATCTCTATGCTGGTCTTGAACCGGGTGCAGGTTGGTGTCGGACGAACGGCGCGCAGCATCGGATCCCCTTATTCCCCAGAGACGCGAACGCGACCGACGAAGAAGCCGAATCACTATGCCACAGTGCTGACATAATTGGAATCGGCTGTCGGGTCGTGGCTAGGTAATTTTTCCTCAATTGGTCGGAGCGGGTGGGTCTTCAGAGCTCGCGATCCGGCGCTGACGCCGTCACAATCTATGCTAACGTCGCCTGACGCTGATTTCAGGGGGCGCGATCATGATTGAGCCGAAGCTTGAAGTTCCCGCCGAGTTGCGCGATCTCGCGGAAAAGACCATCGACCAGGCCGAACAGGCCTTCAATCTGTTCTTTGATGCCGCGAGCAAGTCGATGACGTCGATGCCGGGCGCCGGCACCGAGATCTCCAAACAAGCGCTGTCGTTCACCGAGCAGAACATGAAGGCGGCGTTCGAGCATGCGCGCAAGCTCGTGCACGCAACGGATCTGCAGGAGGCGATGCGGATCCAGTCGGAATTCCTGCGCAGCCAGTTCACCAATGCCGGCGAACATATGCGCCAGATCAGCGGTAGCGTGATGTCGGCGACCAAGGACGCGACGAAGGGCAAGTTCTAGGACGGCGTTCGCGGCCCCATCGACGGTTTAGCGCCGGCGCGCGACGGCGACGCCGAGCAGAAACGCGACGAACAGGCTTGCGAGCGGCGCTTCGCGCGTGACCGCACTCACGGTGGCCAGGGCTCCGCCCGGTCGGCGCGAGGTCGCGATGGCATCGCTGAGGCGATCGGCGGCGGCTCGGAGTCCATCCGACACCTCCGTGATCGTACGCGAGACGTCCGTCGCGGTGTCGATCGCTCGTTCACCGAGTGTGGGTTGAAGCGGGAACTCGGGGGTTTCGGAGCTCATGTGCTGTGCCGCGATTTATTGAAGGCGGGGTGACCGACGTCAGGTGACCGACGCCTTCGCTATCCGCACGTCTTGAACGGCGGTGGCGGCCACATATCCGAGAAATTCCGCAGCGGCGGATTGGTTCCACCGACATGCCTCGCTTTCACGTCGGGGAACCGGAAACTTACGCGCGGGTCGCGGCTTGTTTCTGTGGAGGAGACAATGATGACAATGCAGGCGCATGGCATTGCGGATGGCGGTTCGGTCAAGCATCGAAATCGGCATGGTGGTACGCCGCTGTTGGTCGCGGCCGTGGTTGCGATCCTCGGCGTGCTCGGCATGCTGATCGTGGATCACGGTCCGTGGAACAAGCCGAACGTGCAGCCGGCCGCTTCGGCCAACTACTCAACGACCGGCGAGGCGGCGCGCGCGGCTGGCGCAAAGGTCATACCGACCGAGCCCAAGGCACCGATTGAGCCTGATCCACCCGGCCCGAAGCCCGCTCATCCGGCAAATCCGGGCACGCCGCAATAGATGCGGGCGTGGGGTCACATCCCGACGGAGAGCGGAGGAATTTGACTCGTTTGGACAAATCAGCGGCACAAAATCATCGTCGAAAATATCGCGGGATGATCAGCGAACGCTGACCAGCATGCCCCACGCTGCTGCAAATCCCGCACCGACGAGAACCAGCACCGGGCTGTCGCAGAACATGCCGCCATACTGGCACATGGTGACGCCGAGAGAGCCGATCTGATGATGGCCCGCGGCGTAAAACAGGCCGGACAGGACCGCGAGCACGGCAGCAACGAAATACATCGACGCTTCCTCCCTGCAATCAAATGCGGCGCGGGTCAGTGCGACCGACGCGAGCCAAAACCGTATTGATGTCGATTCAAATATTGTGAGCTGCCCGGTTGACGGTTCGGGCAGCTCAGCGGCACACTGGCATCATCGCAGCAAGCATAGGCGATTGGCGCCGGCTCGCATTGCGATTCCGCATCAATGCCCAAACTTTCGCTCAAGGCGGTTTCTTACCGTCGAAGTCGACTCATCATATTTTATCGATCGCATTCAGCCCACAAAAGGGGTTGAGCTCGGGCCAGATTATTGAAACCCTGGCCGAGGCGTCAGTCCGGCCGGGACCTTCGGTTCTCGCTCTTGCTCGCGGCTTCGATCGGGGTGGCCACACCGACATGACCTAAGGCAACGGCGCCGAGACTGCGCATTTTAAGTACATGAAGGCCGCGGTGCTGAGCCGCCATCTGGATTGCAAACATCCAGCCGTCGCAACTGGCGGATCGGTGACCGTAACGTGAAGGCAGTCGTTGCGTATCCCCGCGTGACGGCGTATTCCCCTATTCCGACGCAAGACGAAAGGTAGAGACAGGACGTGGTGATTGCAGGCAATCTACTCGTCACGGGCTGCGCCGGCTTCATCGGCTTCCATCTGGCGGAGCAGCTGTTGCGGGCAGGGCAGCCGGTCATCGGCATCGACAATCTGAACGACTATTACGACCCGGCGCTCAAGCGCGCGCGCCTCGATCTGCTCAAGCAGCACCGTGGCTTCACCTTCGTGGAGCTCGACCTCGCCGACCGCGCCGGCATGAAGGCGCTGTTCGAGCGTTATCGCTTC